>NZ_DKJF01000098.1:0-121736 GCF_002454615.1 Pseudomonas sp. UBA6699 | reverse complement strand
GAGCGATCGGCCTCCCCGGAAGTGCTTCTTCAGCCTGACGAGAATATCTTCTCCCGCCAGGCCAGTCACAACATACAAGCAGCGACCGCAGCTCGCGATGCGCCGCGCGGGCGGCGCTCGATCTCAAGTTCACACGATCGGTATGGCTTAAAGCCCAGCCCGACGCACATGCTTGACCAACACTTTCTCCAGCAACTCCCACATCGCCGGGTCGGTGCTGAACGCCACGTTGAAGCGCATCCAGCCGGTGGCTTTGGCATCGACCATGAACAACTGCCCAGGCCCGAGCATGATGCCTTTCTCCAGCGCGTCGTCCAGCAATGCCGCGCTGTCCGGGAGTGCCGGATGGCGGGTCCAGATGTACATGCCTTCGTCGGATTCGATGAACAATTCGAAGCCCAATCGATGCAGATGCCGACCAACTTCCTGATGTGCTTCGGCCAGGCGCTGGCGCAGACGCTTGAGATGCTTGCGCCAGCGGCCGTCGATCACCGCGGCATAGACCACACGCTCCATCACCTGCGATGTGGTCAGGCCCGAACGCATTTTCAGCTGCAGCAGCTTCTGCATCAGCTCGGGGTTGGCCAGCATATAGCCGACGCGCACATTGGGCGAAATGCTCTTCGAGTAGCTGCCTACGTACACCACCTGCTGCAGGTGGTCGAGGCTGGCCAGGCAGGGCTGCGGCTCGGCGACCATGTCGGCGTACAGGTTGTTCTCGACCAGGCGGAAGCCGTGCTGGCTGGCCAGCTGCAACAGCCGGTGCAGCTGCGGCAGCGGGGTGCGCGAGCAGGTCGGGCTGTGCAAATGCGGCTGGGTGAAGAACGCCGTCGGGCGGTGATGGGCGAGCAACTGCTCCAACTGGTTCAGGTCGTAGCCCGCCGGGGTACGCGGGACGCCGACCAGCGTCGCGCCCTGGGTACGCAAGATGCTCATCAGGTTCGGGTAGCCCGGGTCGTCCACCAGTACCACGTCCCCCGGCCGGACCAGCGTGCGTGCGGCCAGGTCCAGCGCCTGGCTGGCGCCGTGGGTCAGCATCAGCTGCGCCGGGTTGGCCACTATCGACAATTCCTGCTGCAGGTTCTGCGCGGTCAGTGCACGCAGCTCCGGCAGGCCCATGGGGTCGCCATACCCCGACAGTTCCAGCGGGCTGCCAGCCACCTGGCGCAGGCCACGGCGCAGGCCCTCTTCGTACATCCAGTCGTTGGGCAGCCAGCCACATCCGGGTTTGTAGGGCAACTGACGGATCTCGAAGATCTGTTGCAGGTACCACTCGGAGTTGAACGTTGGTCGACTGGTGTCGGCCTCGGCGTTGTGCTGATCCAGCAGCTCGGCTGCCGCGCGGTTGACGAAAAAACCTGCATTGCCCCGGCTCACCAGCAAGCCCTGGGCCACCAGGCGATCGTATGCCTCGACCACGGTGAAGGTACTCACCGAGTAGCTCGCGGCAAAGGCGCGAATCGAGGGCACCTTGGCGCCAGGCTTGAGGGTCTGGTTATCGATCAGCTCGCGCAGCGCGTCGATGATCTGGTTCACCAACGGGGTCGAGGAGTCTGGATGTAGTTCGAGCATTCGGGGCCTTCAGGGTGCGTATCGCCAGGCAATTGCAGGGTGTACTGCATAGGCGACCTGTACAGTGCAGTGCGAGTTTGATGCCACTGTGCATGGCTCTCTGCGTCGGACATTTTTACATTAGGTGTCAGATATCGCCACCAATAGCATGTTCAGTTCGCGCCAGGCGCCAGCCCTGGGGCGCGTCAGCAGGCCGCCATGGAAGGCCTGCGTGTGTTCGCGCACACCATCCTGCCCGCATTAGCACTGATGTACAGGTGAAACCGCCAGCCATCGGGGTTTCACGGTTTTCCTTGGATAAAAAGAAGCACGGGGTACACAACTGATGGACGCAACATCCACTACCACCACCGCGAAAAGCGGGCACGAGAGCAAGCTCAGTGCCTCGCTGAAGTCGCGCCACCTGACGATGATGTCGATCGCCGGGGTTATTGGCGGCGCCTTGTTCGTCGGTTCCGGCAGCGTGATCCACAGCGCCGGCCCAGCCGCTGTCCTGGCCTATCTGGCAGGCGGCATCCTGGTGGTGCTGATCATGCGCATGCTCGGTGAAATGGCGACTTCCTCGCCTGATACCGGCTCGTTCTCCACTTACGCCGACCGCGCCATCGGCCGCTGGGCCGGCTTCACCATTGGCTGGCTGTACTGGTGGTACTGGGTCATTCTGATGGCCTGGGAAGCTTACGTAGCCGGCAAGATCCTGCATGGGTTCTTCCCGGATGTGAGCGTCAACGTGTTCGTGCTGGCCACGACCCTGTTGCTGATCACCGTCAACTTCTTCAACGTCAAGCACTACGGTGAGTTCGAGTTCTGGTTCGCCCTGATCAAGGTGATCGCGATCGTCTGCTTCCTGATCGTGTGTACCGCTGCGGTAACCAATGTCTGGCAATTCGGTGAAGTGCGTGGCATCAGCCACCTCACCGCCGAAGGGTTCATGCCCAACGGCATTACCACGGTCATCGGCGCCTTGCTGGGGGTGATGTTCGCCTTCCTCGGCGCAGAAATCGTCACCATTGCCGCTTCTGAAGCCAAAGACCCTGCTGCTCAGATCGTCAAGGCGACCAACTCGGTGGTGTGGCGGGTGTGCCTGTTCTACGTCGGTTCGATCTTCCTGATCGTCTGCCTGGTACCGTGGAACGACCCGCACCTGGGGGTTTCCGGCTATGGCGCCTACCGCCGTACCCTGGAGCTGCTGGGCGTGCCGTACGCCGAGCTGCTGATGAACTTCGTGGTACTGACCTCGGTCAGCAGTTGCCTGATCTCGGGCCACTACACCGCTTCGCGCATGCTGTTCTCGCTGGCCCAGCGGGGCGATGCACCGTCGTTCTTCAAGATCACCCGCGCCGGCACCGGTATACCGGTGTACGCGATCATGGGTTCGTGCGCCGTGGCTGTGGTCTGCGCGTTGATCAACTTCAGCGAGACCCTGCGCCCGAAAGACGTGCTGGAAACCCTGATGAACACCACTGGCATGATTGCCCTGCTGGTGTACCTGGTGATCGCTTTCTCGCAGCTGCGCATGCGCCGCAAGCTGATCGCCGAGGGCAAGGAAGTGCGCCTGAAGATGTGGCTGTTCCCCTGGCTGACCTACCTGGTCATCGCCTTCATCGTGGCGGCACTGGTCACCATGGCCTTCATGCCTGACTACCAGATCCTGGTGATCTCCACCGGTGTGGCGGCGGCCATCGTGGTGGCCATGGGTGTGGTGCACCAGATCCGCTCTGGCAGCAAGCAGCACTAAGCGTCACTCGCGCTTGGAAACGGCCGGCTCCCGTGTGGACCCGGCCGTTTCGCGTTGTTGGGCCTGGGTTTTTTCAGCGGGCATGTGAAAGCGCTGGTTCATCCACGGTGAGCCGAGCAGGGCGGCGGCCGCGATCAGGGCCAGGATGGCAATGGCGATATAGGTTTTCAGGTGGGTGCGCATACAGCAGATGACCCTGCACCCAGCCAGACAGTTCATTGCGTGTGCCGCAACGAACGCGCCGGCCGCCACATGGCGTATGCTCCACCTATCACCCGCCTGGAGGAGCTGCACATGGCCTGGTCCGCCACCCAGTATTCGCTGTTCGAAGACGAACGTACCCGCGCCGTGCGCGACCTGCTCGCCGCCGTGCCGTCACGCCCGGTACGCCACGCCACCGACCTGGGTTGCGGCCCTGGCAATTCCACCGAGGTACTGCTGCAACGTTACCCCGATGCCCAGGTAACGGCGCTGGACAGCGACCCGGACATGATTGCCAAGGCCCGGGAACGCAAGCGCTTGTGCATCCCCCGGGTGCGCACGGTGGTTGCCGACATCAGCGGCTGGTCGGCCCCGGAGCCGCAGGACCTGATCCTTGCCAACGCCTCCCTGCAGTGGGTGCCCGAGCATGCCAAGCTGTACCCGCACCTGGTGCGCCAGTTGAGCGAAGGCGCCAGCCTGGCGGTGCAGACCCCGGACAACCTCGATGAGCCGGCCCACCGGCAATTGCGCGAGATTGCCAGCCAGGGCCCGTGGGCCGCGAAGTTCGCCGACCTGCAACTGCCGCCACGGCACGGGGCGGCCTTTTACTACGACCTGCTCAGCCCGCTGTGCGCGCGGGTCGATGTATGGCGCACCACCTATCACCACCCGCTGGTGGGCGGCGCCGAGGCGGTGGTGGAGTGGTTCAAAGGCTCGGCTTTGCGCCCTTACCTGGCCAGGCTCGATGAGCGCGCGCAGGGTGATTTCCTGCAGATGTACCTGCAGGCCATGCAGCGCGACTATCCGCCGGCCACCGATGGCAAGGTGCTGTTGCCGTTCCCGAGGCTGTTCGTGATCGCTACGCGCTAGGGGCAGTTCAGCGCCAGGCGGCTGCCAGGGCGGCAGGCAAGCGGATCGAGGCTGATGAGATTTCTTGTCGAACCCATGCGCGAGGGCGTATAAACTGCACCCACTTTTGGCCGGTCGCTTCCTGAACCGGCCGCTGAAACAAAGAGAGTCGACATGGGCGCACAGTGGAAAGCCAAGCATAGAGAAACAGCTGCCAATGCCAAGGGCAAGATCATGGGCAAGCTGGCCAAGGAAATTCAGATTGCGGCCAAATCTGGCGCCGACCCGGACATGAATCCGCGCCTGCGTCTGGCCATCGTCCAGGCCAAGAAAGCCTCGATGACCCGTGAAACCCTGGAACGTGCCATCAAGAAAGGCGCTGGCCTGGACGGCGAGGCCGTGCAGTACCATGCCGTCAGCTACGAAGGGTTTGCCCCGCACCAGGTGCCGCTGATCGTCGAGTGCCTCACCGATAACGTCAACCGCACCGTTGCGCAGATCCGCGTGCTGTTCCGCAAGGGCCAGCTGGGCGCCAGCGGTTCGGTGACCTGGGACTTCAACCATGTCGGCCTGATCGAAGCCACCCCCGAAGGCGATGCCGACCCGGAAATGGCCGCGATCGAAGCCGGCGCCCAGGACTTCGAAGAAGGTGAAGAAGAGGGCTCGACCCTGTTCATTACCGACACTACCGACCTGGACGCGGTGCAGAAGGCCCTGCCCGAGCATGGCTTCACCGTGACCTCGGCGAAAATCGGCTATACCCCGAAAAACCCGGTGAGCGCGGCCAGCCTGAGCGCCGAAGCGCTGGCTGAGGTTGAAGCGTTCCTCGAAGCGATCGACGAGAACGATGATGTGCAGAATGTTTATGTTGGTCTGACCGACTGATCTGTGCAATTGGGGCCGCTTTGCGGCCCATCGCGTCGCAAGGCCGCTTCTGTAGGCGCGGGCTTGTGTCGCGAAACGAGGGCGAAGCCCTCGCAGCGGTCCGGAGCCGAACCCGATGAACCCCACCTTCGCCTCCCTCAGCCTCGCCCACCTGCGCACCCTCGACCACCTGCTGCAGCTGAAGAACCTCAGCCACGCTGCCGAGCGCCTCGGCGTCAGCCAGCCGGCCCTCAGCCGCCAGCTGGCCCTGCTGCGCGAAGCGTTCGGCGACCCCTTGCTGGTCCGCCAAGGCCGTGGCTACGTGCTCAGCGAACACGCCGAAACCTTGGTCGAGCCCCTGCGACAAGTGCTTGAAGAGCTGCAGGCCCTGCGTCAGCCTGCAGTCTTCGACCCGGCCCGCTGCGAGCGGCGCTTCTGCCTGGCTGCCTCGGACTACGTGGCCGAACACATGCTGCCGTTGCTGGTGGCTGCGCTGGAACAGGAAGCGCCGGGGGTTTCCCTGGAATACCGCACCTGGCAGGCCGGCCAGTACGCCTTGCTGGCCAGCGGCGAGATCGACCTGGCGACCACGCTGTTCGACGAGTCGCCACCCAACCTGCACGGGCGCCTGCTGGGTGAGGACCGCGCGGTGTGCCTGATGCGCCGCGATCATCCGTTGACGGCGCAAGCCACCCTCAGCCAGGCGGACTACCTGGCGCACAAGCACGTGCGGATTTCCGGTGGCGGCGACAAGGACAGCTTCATCGACCGCCACCTGCGCGCCCAGGGCCTGCAGCGGCGGGTCAGCCTGGAGGTGCCGTTCTTCTGCGCCACGGTCAAGGTGGTTGCCGGCAGCCAGGCCGTGGCCACCGTCCCCGAGCACATCGCCCGGCAACTGAGCCGCTTGCATGGCCTGGCTTGGCGACCGCTGGGCTTTATCGACCATAGCCAGCGCTACTGGGTGGTGTGGCACCAGCGTTTGCAGGCCTCGGCCGAGCACCGCTGGTTACGCAACCGGGTATTCGAGTTGTGGCGCCAGTCGCAGTTCGGCGTGCAGGGTGGGCATGCGCGTTTGCCATAGCAACTATGCGCGACATGGGGTTATTCGTCTGGGCATAGGCGCCTAGACTGGGGGCATTGTGTCGCCTGCGCTGGCCCTGTCCAAGCCAGCGTCCTGTTCTGTGGGCGCTGGCTTGCCTGCGATAGGGCCATAACAGGCTACGGATGACCCAAAGGAGAGCCCGCGTGACCCCTGAACAATTCCGCCAATACGGCCACCAGCTGATCGACCTGATCGCCGACTACCGCCAGACCGTGGGCGAGCGCCCGGTCATGGCCCAGGTCGAACCCGGTTACCTCAAGGCCGCCTTGCCAGGGCAAGCCCCCCAGCAAGGTGAACCCTTCGAGGCCATTCTCGACGACGTGAACGCACTGCTCATGCCTGGCCTGTCCCACTGGCAGCACCCTGACTTCTATGGCTACTTCCCCTCCAATGGCACCTTGTCCTCGGTACTGGGTGACTTCCTCAGTACTGGCCTGGGTGTGCTGGGCCTGTCATGGCAGTCCAGCCCGGCCCTGAGCGAACTGGAAGAAACCACCCTCGACTGGCTGCGCCGGTTGCTGGATTTGTCCGGCCAATGGAGCGGGGTCATCCAGGACACCGCCTCGACCAGCACCCTGGTGGCGTTGATCAGCGCGCGCGAACGCGCCACCGGTTACGCTTTGGTGCGGGGTGGCCTGCAGGCCGAAGCCAAGCCATTGATCGTGTATGTCAGTGCCCACGCCCACAGCTCGGTGGACAAGGCCGCGCTGCTGGCCGGTTTCGGGCGTGGCAACATCCGCCTGATCCCCACCGACGAACACTACGCGCTGCGGCCGCAGGCCTTGCAGGCGGCCATCGAGCAGGACCTGGCTGCCGGCAACCAGCCCTGCGCCGTGGTGGCCACCACCGGCACCACCACCACCACAGCCCTGGACCCGCTGCGCCCGATCGGCGAAATCGCCCAGGCCCACGGCCTGTGGCTGCACGTCGACTCGGCCATGGCCGGTTCGGCGATGATCCTGCCGGAATGCCGCTGGATGTGGGACGGCATCGAGCTGGCCGACTCGGTGGTGGTCAACGCGCACAAGTGGCTGGGCGTGGCGTTCGATTGCTCGATCTATTACGTGCGTGACCCGCAGCACCTGATCCGGGTGATGAGCACCAACCCCAGCTACCTGCAGTCGGCAGTGGATGGCGAGGTGAAGAACCTGCGCGACTGGGGCATCCCGCTGGGGCGCCGGTTCCGTGCGTTGAAACTGTGGTTCATGTTGCGCAGCGAGGGCGTGGAAGCGTTGCAGGCGCGGCTGCGACGCGACCTGGACAATGCCCGCTGGCTGGCAGGGCAGGTCAGCGCTGCGCAAGGTTGGGAGCTGTTGGCGCCCGTGCAGTTGCAGACCTTGTGCATTCGTCATCGGCCGCAGGGGCTGGAGGGCGAGGCGTTGGACACGTACACCCAGGCTTGGGCGCAGCGGCTCAACGCCAGCGGTCATGCCTACGTGACCCCGGCGACGCTGGATGGCCGCTGGATGGTACGGCTGTCGATCGGCGCCTTGCCGACCGAGCGGGGCGATGTGGAGCGGCTGTGGGCGCGCTTGCAGGGCGTGGTTCAGGGCTGAAATGGCTGGGGCCGCTTTGCGGCCCCGCGCCTGTCAGTGGCTTACCGCCTGGACGCTGCCTTTGCGGCTGGCTTCATAGGCTTCCTTTTCCATCGGCTTGGCCTGCGGGTTACCCAGGTCTTCCATCGCCAGGCGATGGGTTTCCGGGGCAATGTAGGCCGCCAGGGCACACACGCAAGTGATGAAGAACGCCAGCCCACCGACCACCAGCGGGATGTTGTCCGAGCCGGGTGGCGCAACCAGGGCGAACAGCGCCGGCAACATGGCAGTCAGCATGGTGCCGATGTTCTGCGCAATGGCCATGGCCGAAACGCGGTAGCGGGTTTGGAACAACTCAGGGTAGAAGCTTGGGAATACCGCGTTGTAACCCTGGTAGACCATGCCCCACATGACGATCGAGGTGATGAATGCCAGTGGCACGTTCTGAATGCTGATCGCATACAGGTAGACGAACGCCAGCAGGCCCGAGCCCAGGCAGCCGGCAATCATGGTCGGGCGGCGGCCGATCTTGTCCGACAGGTTGCCGACGAACGGAATCACCAGTACCGCGACGATGTTGCCGACCACGGGGATCCACAGGTAGACGCTCTTGTCGAAGCCGATGCCATAGGCCGGCTGCACCGCGTAGGCCGCACCGAAGATGGTGGCGACTACCGGAATCACGTTCATCAGGGCCATGAACATCACCAGCACCATGTGCTTCCAGCTGTGGCGGAACGCTTCGCTGATCGGCGACTTGGCCACTTTGTCCTGTTTCTCTTCCTTCACGAATGCCGGGGTTTCATGCACTTCCTTGCGGATGATGAAACCGGCGATCAGCACGATGGCGCTCATCAGGAAGGGAATGCGCCAGCCCCAGTCATTGAAGGCCTCGCTGGGCATGAAGTACGCCAGTGGCAGGAAGACCGCCGCTGCCATGACCTGGCCCGCCTGTACACCCTGCAGGGTAAAGCTGGCGTAGTAGACCCTTCGGCCGAAGGGCGCGTGCTCCATGATCATCGAACTAGCGCCGGAGATTTCCCCGGCCACGGCGAAGCCCTGGATCAGGCGCAGCACCACCAGCAAGGCCGGTGCCAGGAAGCCGATGTCGTGGTAGGTGGGCAGCAGGCCCACGGCCATGGTCGACAGGCCCATCAGGAACATGCACAGCAGCAACACGTTCTTGCGGCCACGGGTATCACCCCAGTGGCCCAGCACGAAGGCGCCCACCGGGCGGGCCAGGTAACCCACGCCATAGGTGGCCAGCGAAGCGATGATGGCCATTTTCGGGTCGGTGTTGGGGAAGAAGATCTGCGGGAAAATCAGTGCAGCGGCCTGGGCATAGATGAAAAAGTCGTAGTACTCGAGTGCCGAGCCTATCCATCCACTGGCGGTCGCTTTTTTTGCTTGCGAGCTGGAGTGAGCCATCGTTGTCTCCGTTGTTATTGTTGTTTGCGCAGGTTCCGCCAGGGGTGTTTGCCAAGGCAGGAGGGAGCGGTCGGTGTGCCTGCGTCTGTGGATCATGTTGACCACGGGCCAGTTGACTGGCAATTCGCTAAAACGGGTTTTGTGCGATAATCGAACGCAAAACTAACCATTCCGTACAAAGAGATTGAAGCAGCGACTCTACCTGCGAATAATCGATCGTGCCATAAACTCTGACAGGTCTTTCTGCCTGTCTGGCACTGTATACCTTCCAAACAACAAGGAACTCCCGCCATGCAGCGTTCGATCGCTACCGTGTCCTTGAGCGGCACCCTGCCGGAAAAGCTCGAAGCCATCGCCGCCGCCGGTTTCGACGGCGTCGAGATCTTCGAAAATGACTTGCTCTACTATGCCGGCAGCCCCCGCCAGGTGCGGCAGATGTGCGCCGACCTGGGTATTGCCATTACCTTGTTCCAGCCGTTTCGTGATTTCGAAGGCTGCCGCCGCGACCGCCTGCAGAAAAACCTGGACCGCGCCGAGCGCAAGTTCGACCTGATGCAGGAGCTGGGTACTGACCTGGTGCTGGTGTGCAGCAACGTCCAGGCCGATGCCCTGGGCGATGAACAGGTGCTGGTCGACGACCTGCGGCTGCTTGCCGAACATGCTGGCAAGCGTGGCCTGCGTATCGGCTACGAAGCGCTGGCCTGGGGCCGCCACGTCAACACCTACCAGCAGGTCTGGAACCTGGTGCGCCAGGCTGACCACCCGGCCCTCGGGGTGATCCTCGACAGTTTCCATACCTTGTCGCTGAAGGGCGACCCGCGCGCGATCCGCGACATCCCTGGCGACAAGATTTTCTTCGTGCAGATGGCTGACGCACCGATCCTGGCGATGGACGTGCTGGAGTGGAGCCGCCACTTCCGCTGCTTCCCGGGGCAAGGCGAAATGGACATGGCCGGCTTCCTCGCGCCGATCCTGGCCACCGGCTACCGTGGCCCGCTGTCGCTGGAAATCTTCAATGACGGCTTCCGTGCAGCGCCCACCCGGCAGAACGCCGCCGACGGCCTGCGCTCGTTGTTGTACCTGGAAGAGCAAACCCGGCTGCGCCTGGAACAGCAAAATACCCCGATCGAGCCTGGCGTACTGTTCACCCCGCCCGCGGCCAGTCGTTATGACGGCGTCGAGTTCCTGGAATTTGCGGTCGATGAGGCCGTTGGCGCGCGCCTGGGCAGCTGGCTGAAGCGGCTGGGCTTTGCCGAAGCGGGCAAGCACCGCAGCAAGGAAGTGCAGCTGCTGCGCCAAGGCGATATCAACATCGTGCTGAACGCAGAGCCTTACTCCTTTGGCCACAACTTCTTCGAAGCCCATGGCCCGTCATTGTGCGCCACCGCGCTGCGGGTCAAGGACCAGCAGGCTGCGCTCAAGCGTGCCACTGCCTACCGTGGCCAGCCGTTCCGCGGCCTGGTCGGTCCCAACGAGTGCGAGGTGCCAGCGGTACGCGCACCCGATGGCAGTCTGTTGTACCTGGTAGAGCAGGGCACCGCCGGGCATACCCTGTATGACACCGACTTCAGCTTGGACCCGAGCGTGACCGCCACCGGTGGCCTGCGCCGCATCGACCACATGGCCCTGGCGCTGCCAGCCGAGTCGCTGGACAGCTGGGTGTTGTTCTACAAGAGCCTGTTCGATTTCGCCGCCGACGACGAGGTGGTGCTGCCCGACCCGTACGGCCTGGTCAAGAGCCGCGCCCTGCGCAGCCAGTGCGGCACCTTGCGCCTGCCGTTGAACATTTCGGAAAACCGCAACACCGCCATTGCCCATGCGCTCTCCAGCTACCGCGGTTCCGGGGTGCACCATATTGCCTTCGATTGCGACGACATCTTCGGCGAAGTGGCGCGCGCCAAGCTGGCCGGTGTGCCGTTGCTGGAAATTCCGCTGAACTACTATGACGACCTGGCGGCGCGCTTCGATTTCGACGACGAGTTCCTCAGCGAGTTGGCTTACTACAACGTGCTCTATGACCGCGACGCCCAGGGTGGCGAGCTGTTCCATGTGTACACCGAGCCCTTCGAAGAGCGCTTTTTCTTCGAGATCATCCAGCGCAAGGGGGGTTATAGCGGCTACGGTGCGGCTAACGTCGCGGTGCGCCTGGCGGCCATGGCCAAAGCCCGGAGCGGCGCGGTGCGCAAGCCGGTGCTCTGACTACGCGGTGCCCTGGAGCCTGGGCGTCAGTCATCTCGCGGCGGCGCTCGATGGCGCCGCTGCGTACTGCGTCAATCCAGGCCTGGGCATTGTGCTGCCAGCTGTCGAGCAAAGCGTCTTCAGGGGCGCGCCGGTTCATCTGTGTTCAGCCTGCCGCGGTGCGTTGCCGTTTGACCCGGTACATGTGGCCGTCAGCATGGCGCAGCAGCATGTCGGCATCGGTGCCGTCTTCGGGGAAGCGCGCGATGCCAATGCTGCAGGAAGGTGCCTGGAGCCCGGCCAACTCGGCATCCAGCGGTTCGGCCATGACGGCCAGGATATGCTGCACCTGCGCGGCCACGACCTCGGCTGACGGGCAATCGGGCAACAGTACGGTGAACTCGTCACCGCCCATCCGCGCCACCGTCGCGCTGCCCGCTACGCAGCTTTCCAGGCGCCGGGCCAGTGTGCACAGTACCCGGTCGCCCACGCTGTGGCCGTGGTTATCGTTGATCTGCTTGAAATCGTTGATATCGATAAACAGCAATGCCAATGAGCGGTCATGGCGCCGAGCGCTGGCCAGGGCGGCGTCCAGCCGTTGGTTGAACATGGCCCGGTTGGCCAGCCGGGTCAGCGGGTCGTGATGCGCCAGAAAGCGCAGTTCGGCTTCGGCCTGGTGCTGGGCGGTAATGTCCCGCGCCACGCCGATGCGGGCCTGGGCCTCCTCTGACCAGCAGGCCGCCCAGAGTATATGCACCACGCCACCGTCCTTGCGGATGTAGCGGTTGTGGAAGTCGTAATGCGGTTGGCCATTCATGACCCGCAGGATCGAAGCGCGGGTGGTTGCCAAGTCTTCGGGGTGCATGTGGTCGGTAATCGCGGTACCGACCAGCTCGCATGCCCGGTAGCCCAACAGCGCTTCGCAGGCATCGCTGACAAAGATGATCTGGTTGTCCCGGTCGACCACGAAGACCGTGTCGAGCATCAGGTGGATCAGCCTGGGGTACAACGCGTGCAGGTCTACGGGCATGGTTCACGGCGTCCTCCGCGGGATGCCCGATCATAGCTGAAACAGCGCCGGATGTGACCGGGGGGCAAGCCTTTACAGGGCAGTTTGGCCGTGCCTGAGCGCCAGCCAGGCGTGGGCAGCCACAGCAGCCGTGCAGGCGCGTTATACTCCGCGCTTTTGCCCGTGCCGGAATTCGCCCATGCGCCAGGTGTTGTTAATCGTCGATGTCCAGTCCACCTTCAGCCCGCCCGAGTGGCTGGTCGATGGGCTGCGTCGGTTGTCAGCCAATATTCCTACCGTAGCCTCGGTCGAACTGCACGACGAGCGGGTCACGCCGTTTGCACGCCAGCTCGGCTGGCACCCGGCGGCAGAGGACGAAAGCCTGGTGGAGGCTGACCAGGTGTTCGTCAAGCATGGCTACGGGCAAAGTGCCGAAGCGATCGCCCACATCCGGCAAATGGGCGTGGAGCGCGTGCTGGTGTGTGGCCTGCAGACCGAAACCTGTGTGCTGGCCGCCGGCTTTGCCCTGTTCGATGCCGGGCTGATGCCTACCCTGGTCACCGACATGACGGTCGGCTCCTCGCTGGACCGTTCCGGCAAGCTTGGCATCGAGCTATGGCAGCACCACTTCCGCCAGGTCACCACGTCGGCTGAAGTTCTGGCTGAACTGGCGGGCTAGGTCACGCGTTGCACCCCGTCATCATCCCCGCGCGTTTTTCGGCCAGCGCGCCAGCGGCTGAGCAGCCAGCGCGTGGCGGTATTCCAGGCCACACTCACCGCCACGCCCCCGGCGATGGCCAAGGCAACCTCGAACAGCAGGTTCGGGGCGATACGGTCCGCCACCGACTGGAACTGGAAGTGCGTCAGGTAGATGAACAGGGTGGCCGAAGCAATCACTGCACCCGCACGTGCCAGCCAGGCCGGTACGGGGACTGCGCGCAGCCAGATCAGCGCCAGCATCGCCGGCAAGGCAATATCGACATAGTGGGTGACGGCCTGCCAGCCAATACCGGCCACCGCCATCAGGTCCAGTTCTGCGACCACCAGCACCGCTACCGCGCTGGCCACCGCTTTGCGGGCGGGGGTATCGGCATGGTGCACGGCCATGCCCAGCACCATCACCGCCAGGAAGTGTTGCGGCACCCGGTGCAGCAGGCCACTGGCGTCGAACACCCAGCGGTTGAGCAACACATCCACCGCTACCAGCGTACAGGCAGCCAGGATCAGCCAGCGGAACGGGGCGGCGTTAACGGCCTGGCGTACCCGCTTGCTCGACAGCACCAGGCCAATGATCACGATCATCTGCACCAGCACTTCGATATACCAGTAGTTGAACAGGCCAACCTCGCCGGTCGCAAACCAGTTGGACACCAACAGCAGCGATTGCCAGTGCACCCGGTCGAACACCAGTTGCAGTAGCGCGGTATACAGCACGGTCGGCACCACGATGGCGGCCAGGGACGGCAGCAGTGTGCGTGCATCCCCCCGGGTTTCAATGGCCTTGAGCTGGAAACGCGCCAGGCTGATGCCAGAGACCAGGAACAGTACCGACGTTTCGCCCACGATCGGCCAAGGGGTCATGCCGCTGAGGTGGCCGACCACGATCAGGATGATGGCGAGCATACGCACGAACACAGGCATCTCCATGACCCGCCACCCGCCTTCATGCGGTGCGCTGAGCTCAGCCAGGCGGTTGACCGACAGGCTTTCCCAACGATCTGGCAGGTGGCCGATCAACCGCTCGAGCACCCTCGAGGCCTGTACGAATGAAAGCGAGTCACCGCCCAGCTCGACAAAGCTCAAGCGTGGGTCCAGGCGCGGCACCCGCAGTATTCGTGCCCACTCGCTGCACAGCTTCTCGGCCAGCGCTGACGAGGGTTGGCTGGTCGGCGCTTGAACCGGGGCGGGCAGGGCGCGTTTGTCGACCTTGCCGTTCGGGGTGAGCGGTATGGCCTGCACGAAGATGAACAGTGCCGGCACCATGTAGTCCGGCAACTGGCGGGCGACAGCCAGGCGCAGGTCGTCGGCGCTGGCTGGCTGATTCAACACGCAGTAGGCAATCAGGCGGGGCAGTGGGTGGTCATGGTTGGCCAGTACTACGCACTGCCGGACGGCAGGCAGGCGGCTGATGGTGTTTTCTATCTCCGCCAGTTCCACGCGGTGCCCCCGCACTTTCACCTGGCCGTCAGCCCGGCCGAGGAAACAGGCACTGCCATCGGCCAGGTAAGTGCCCAGGTCGCCAGTGCGGTAGCAGCGGTCGCTGGCCAGCCCGGTGAACGGGTTGGTGATGAACCTGGCTTCGGTCAGCGCCGGGTCGCCCCAATAACCAAGGGACAGGTAGGGACTGCGGATCAGGATTTCGCCGGTTTCACCTTCGCCCACCAGTTGCCCGGCCGCGTTCACGACCAGCAGTTGCGCATCGGCGATGCCTTTGCCCAAGGGCACCCGGGCCTGTTCCGCGGTCGGGTCGAGCGTGTGGTACGCCATGGCTTGCGGGGTTTCGGTGGTGCCATAGAAATTCACGTTGACGGCATTCGGCGCCACGGCACGCATCTGCTGGTACAGCGCCGGGCTGAGTGCATCGCCGCCCCAGAACAGGTAGCGCAGTTGCCTGAACAGATGGCCCTGCAGCTGCGCGCCGGTCTCGATAAGCTTGCCCAGCGGTGGGGTGAGGTGAATGACGCTGACACGATGCAACCCAATCCAGCTGGCCAGCTGTGCAGGGTCGGTAAGGCTGGCCTGGGCCGGGCAGGCAATGCTGGCGCCCAGCGACAGTGGCGTGAACACATCGCGGTAAACCGGGTCGTGGCCGAGGCCGGACAGTAACGAGAACGTGTCGGCCTGGGTCAGCCCGTGCTGGTGCACATGCCAGTCGATGAAGTGCACCAGCGGCGCGTGATGGGTAACGATCGCCTTGGGCTCGCCGGTGCTGCCCGAGGTGAAGGTGATGTAGGCCGGTTGCCCTGCGCTGACCGCGGGCAGTTGCGCCGTTGGCCGGTCAAACGCATGCAGTGCCTCGACCGGGTCCTGAGGCACAGTTACCACACAGGCGTCTGCGGCTTCGACGTGTGCCTGGCCACAGCGCAGGACTACCCGAGGTGCCAAGCTGCTGGCGAGCTGCTGCAGGCGGGCGGGAGGGTAGGCCGCATCGGCCACGCTGAACGCCCGCCCGGCGCGCAGGCAGCCAAGCATGGCGTAGACCAGCGCCGCGCCCCGCTCGGCAACAATCAGCACACGATCGTCACTATTGACGGTTATTTCCAGCAAATACGCAGCGATACCTTGGCTGATCTGCGCCAGCTGGGCGTACGTGCAAAGCCTGTGCGCGGTGATGATTGCAGGGGCTTCGGGGCAACGCTCAGCCTGTTGCAGGAAGGCTTGGTGAATAGGCTGCTCGGCGCGGTACTGCAGGCACAGCGTCGGGTTCGGGCGCAGGTCCGGCATGATGGGTTGGGGCTCCGCATGAACGTTTTGCCTGGCTGGTAGCACAACGCTAGTGCAGGCTGGCCCATGGCGCCAATGGGTGCGAACAACAGGCGATGTTCAGCGTTCGCGCATGAAGAACCCGGCAACGAACTTGCGGAAGGTTTCCGGGCTCTTGAAATCGGCGTAGCGCTTGAAGTTCTCCGCGTCCGGCTCGGGGCCCAGCGGTTGCTCCAGGAGCGATATCGACAAAACCCGGTCCTGATCCGAGGTCATCACCAACTCGTCTGCCAGCGCGCCGCCGATCACCGGCCGACGCATCTGCACTTTCACACCCTTGCTGGCCATCCAGTCGACCAGCGACACCAACGCCTTGAGCGGCTCGCGCTCCTCGTCGCGGTACACGGGGAACAGGTGGGCGCGGGACAGCACGGGTACGCTGGCCACATGGATCAGCTCGTAGTAATGGCTGCCGGCACTGGTCGGCGAGTAAAGCATCAGTGCCAGCAGCGGTCCGCTGGTGCGGCTGCCGCCCCAGTACAAGTGATGCCCCTGGAAATCGAACCCGTCTTCGTTGCGGTTGTTGAACAGCTTGCGCCCCTTGATCTGATCGACGCAGTCAAGCAACAGGCCGTGCCGGCGGTGGTTGCCGAACACCTTGGCTTCGCGCAACCGCGCCTTGAGCATCATCATGTGCTTCATGTCCAGGCGGGTTTCCAGGTAGTTGCTGGCCGGCACCCGCTCCAGCAGCGGGTAGCGGCTTGCCACGCTGCGCAGTTCGGCAAACTGCCCGGTCAGGTCCTTCTTCAGGTGCGTGGCATACAGGTTCAGGCCACTGGTCTCAATCCAGGTCAGCAACAGCGCCAGCAGGCGCTGCTGTGCGCGTCGCTCGCTGCCTTCGCCACCGTCGCCAGCGCCGCCGGCACGGAAATCACCAATCAGCCGCAGGGGCGTGTCGGGTGGCAGCCAGGCGGCGGGTGGCGCGGGGTCGTTTTCGCGCTCGGCGGCTTCGCGCTCGTCTTTGCTGAAGGGGCAACCGGCCGTATGCTCGGCGGTCCCCGGGTTGTTCTTCAGGAACAACGTGCCGGTGTTGCCATTGAGCGTGACATTGAGCACCGGCAAGGCGTCGTTACGGCAATCGCAGGCCAGCCACTGGTTGGCATTGCGCACCTTCATCAGCAGCTGGTTGGCCTGCAGCAGGCGCGGGCCGCCCAGGGTGCCGGTGGCAAAGCCGACCAGCAGCTCTTCTTCGGCGGGGGTCAGGCTGCGCACCTGGGTGGCGGTTTTGTCGATGATTCGCATGAAGCAGCTCCAAGCTACGAGCCTCAAGCTTCAAGCAAAGCGCTGCCGCTTTCAACTGGCCGCTCGGTTACCGCCGAGTCGATGCTCCTGGGCAATGGGCACCGGTGCGGTGCCCTGTTGCCGGGAATCGGTCATGCAGGCGCAAAAGCGAGCGGTCAGAAGATGTAGTCCGTGGTCAGGAAACTGGACTGGCGATTGCGAATGATGTCGCTGATCAGTTCCTTGTTGGCGTCCTGGAAGCGTGTGGCGACCAAGGTACGGATCGAGAATACCCGCAAGGCATCATCCACCGACAACGTGCCTTCGGCGCTGTTCTTGCGGCCGTTGAACGGGTAGGTGTCAGGGCCACGCTGGCATTGCGCGTTGATGTTGATGCGCCCGACCTGGTTGGCGAATATATCGACCAGGCTGCCGATGGTCTGCGGGTCGTTGCCGAACAGGCTCAGTTGCTGGCCGTAGTCAGAGTCCAGCACATAGTCGATCACCGTTTGCAGGTCGCGGTAGGGCACCACCGGTACCAGCGGGCCGAACTGTTCTTCGTGGTACACCCGCATGCTGGGGTTGACCGGGTACAACAGCGCCGGGAAGAAGAACGAGCCGCGGCTGTGGCCGCCGCCTTCGTTGAGTACCTGGGCGCCCTTGGCCCTGGCATCGGCGACCAGGCCATCGAGGTAGTCGACCTTGCCGGGTTCGGGCAGGGGTGTCAGGGCCACCCCAGGTTCCCACGGCATGCCGGGCTTGAGCGCGGCCAGCTTGCGCTGGAACTTGTCGAGGAAGGCCTCGACCACGTCCTCGTGCACAAACAGGATCTTCAGGGCCGTGCAGCGCTGGCCGTTGAAGGACAGCGCACCGGTCACCGCTTCTTCGACCGCGTTGTCGAGGTCGACCTGCGGCAGCACGATGCCCGGGTTCTTGGCATCCAGGCCCAGGGCCGCGCGCAGGCGGTGCGGGCGTGGGTGCAGTTTTTTCAGGTCGCTGGCAGCCTTGTGCGTGCCGATGAAGGCGAACACGTCGACCTTGCCACTGGCCATCAGTGCGCTGACCGTTTCGCGGCCGCGCCCGTAGATGACGTTGATCACCCCAGGCGGGAAGCTGTCGCGGAACGCCTCGAGCAGCGGGCGGATCAGCAGCACGCCGAACTTGGCCGGTTTGAACACCACGGTGTTACCCATGATCAGCGCCGGGATCAGCGTGGTGAAGGTTTCGTTCAGCGGGTAGTTGTAGGGGCCCATGCACAGCGCCACGCCAAGCGGGGCCCGGCGGATCTGGCCCAGCGTGCCTTGTTCCAGTTCGAAGCGGCTGGAGCGGCGGTCGAGGTCTTTGAGGGCGTTGATGGTATCGACGATGTAGTCGCAGGTACGGTCGAATTCCTTTTCCGAGTCCTTGAGGTTCTTGCCGATCTCCCACATCAGCAACTTGACCACCGCCTGGCGCTGTTCGCGCATACGGGCGAGGAAGGTCTCCACGTGCTGGATACGCTCGGCCACCCGCATGTTCGGCCAGGCGCCACGGCCCTTGTCGTAGGCCTGCACGGCGGCATCGAGGGCGGTGAGGGCGGTATCGGCATCGAGCAAGGGTGCGCTGCCCAGTATGACCTGCTGTTCCTCGTCACCCTGCTTGAGCCACACGGGGCTGCGCACCGTGGCCAGCGGGCCTTCCCAGCGTCGCAGTTGCCCGTTGACCAGGTATTCGCGTTGTTCCAGTGGGCCCCCCAGGCGCCAGGTTTCCGGGATGCTATCAGCGGTGGGGAAGAGTGAATCGAGCAGACGGTCCATGGTTACTGCACCTCACGTTACAGGGCGGATTTCAAGCCAGGTGAATCGCTTCAGCACTGAGCATGCACCGGCGCCGGGAAAAACACCAGTGTGGTACACCCGTGAGCGCAGCGCCTGGTGTTTCGACCAGGCGCTGCGGATTGCTCAGAGCGCCAGGGTGAACAGTGCCTGGGCCGGGCGCATCAGGCCTTGCTGGCGCAGCGCCGGATCGGCGTCGAGCACGGCCAGCCGTCGCCAGAACTCCACGCGTGCATGCTGCGGTTGAGACTGGAATGGCTCCATGTCCAGCAATGCCCTGAGGTCACGGCGGTACGGCAGCGGAAGGCGCTGCCACAGCGCCGCTTCGTCGGGGCCTGTTTCGTCGAAGAAATCCAGGTAGTCGCTTTCGCTGACCAGCAGGTCGACCTGGTGCGCGGCGTTGTAGGCATCGATCTGAGCCCGCACGGGCGCGCCCAGCCACTCGCTTTCAAGGCGCAAGGCATCGGCGACAGGCCGGGTGACCGCGAAGTTTGCAGGCAGGTGCTGGAACTGGTTGGAAGCCAGGTCCAGCACGAACGGTTCGCTGATCTGGTCCAGGCCTTGCGGCAGCTCGACGAGGCTGCAACCGGACAGGAACAAGGTTTTCAGTTGCGCAAGATTGCGCAGGTCCGGTGCGCTGATCAGCGGGTTGTCCGACAGGTCCAGTTGCACCAGCCGCGTGTAGCGGTCCAGTGTTCGCTGGGCGCTGGCATCCCAGGTAATGCGGTTGCTGTCCAGGTCCAGCCAGTGCAATTGCCACGGCTGGGGCAGGCGCGGTACACGGTCGAAGCGGCAGTCCGACAGCATCAGGCGCCTGAGGTTGGGGAAGCGCTGCGCAAGCGATGCCGGCAGGTGGCTCAACTCACTGTTCTGGCTGAGCGAAAGATGCTCGATATGAGCGAAATCATCCGGCAGCGCCAGGCTTGCCAGGTCCTCGTCGTTCAGCCCCAGGCCGGAAAGCTCAAGGCTGTACATGCGCCCCGTGGCGGCAAAAGGCAGGGTTGAAAGGCGCCGCCAGGCGTTGACCAATGGGCGTACCGCGGGCTGGCGCTGCGCTGCGCGCGCAGGGTCTGCCTGCACCCAGCGTTGCAGGTCGCCGCGCAGGTCTTGCAGACGCTGGTGCAGATCGCGCAGGCGTTGGGTGGTCGAGCTCAGGTCGTCGGCCAATGGCTCGTCCTCGTCATGGCCCAGCCAGGCCTGGATTTCGGCATCGCTGGCATTGGGGTAGATCCGCCGATAAGCGCCTTCTACGGAACCGGTTTGCCGGGGCTCAGGCGCAAGCGGCGCCA
This sequence comes from Pseudomonas sp. UBA6699, assembly GCF_002454615.1. Classification (NCBI taxonomy): domain Bacteria; kingdom Pseudomonadati; phylum Pseudomonadota; class Gammaproteobacteria; order Pseudomonadales; family Pseudomonadaceae; genus Pseudomonas; species Pseudomonas sp. UBA6699. Next base: position 101,453 of record NZ_DKJF01000098.1, on the reverse strand, counting down.
GCGGGCGACCGCCGCGCAAGCCACCCGTTGGCCTGGGCTGCACGGCCCGCGGCCCCCACAGGCGCTGTGGCAGGGTCTGTCGGTGTTCGGCAACCCAGCCTAGCAGGTGCTCGCGTAAGGCATTGCCGTCGGCAGCCGTACCCAGAGATTGCCGGGCATGCGCTGGCAGCGCCTGCGCCACCGCACGGCAAAGGTCCCGATCCCGTTTTGCCGGGGCAGGCCGCTGACCCAGGTCAGCTTCGTAGCCTTCGGCCGACTTGATGACCCGGCTTTGCCTGCCGGCGTGTTCACTGCCAACCCGCGCCAGCAGCGGCCCTTGAGGGCTGGCTGCGCGCAGTTGCAGGCTCAGGTCGCGGGGCCAGCCTGGCAGAGCGTCGAGTGCACTGAACAACAACCGTTCGCTGTCGTCGTTGGCAAACGCCGGTTGCACCACACCCTCGAGGGCACGCACCAGTGGCAATTCACTGTCCAGCTGTTGCAGCTGCATGCCAAACCACGCAGGGAGCTTGCCATGCGCTTGCCAGGCAGCGGTGTCGGCGGCGTTCAAGCGCATCAGCATGCGCCGGGCCAGGGTGGACGTTAGCCGTGGGTAGGTGTCGAGCAACTGCTGCACCGCCGGCGCTACCGCGCCATTACCCTCGTAAAGATGCTGGAAAAGCCCAGGCGGTGCGCTGTCGCCAAGGGCCTGCACCGCGGCTTGCGCATTCAGGCGTTGCAGGGTGTCGAGCAGCAGCGGGGGCGGTGGCAGCCCTTCGACATGCACCTGGCGCAGCTGCTCGCTGTCGATGCCGCAGATGCGGCCGGCGTGTTCGACCTGCTCTGGGGTAAAGGCGGCGTAGGCCTCGCCCAGGCGGCGTACGCTTGTCTCCAGCGCCCAATCACCGGGTTGCTCGTGTTCGCCGCGCCAGGCGCCTTGGGTGTTGTGCTCCAGTGGCGGCTGCCAGGCTTCGGCTGCTTGCGGATGAACGATGCGCCATTGTTGCCGGGCGTCATCGAAGCGTTGTTCGTAGAGGTGGCGGTCCATCCGGATGAACAGGCGCCCCTCATGCAGGTACTGGCCCTGGGCATTGGCATGCACGTCGGCCGGCAGTTGCACGTCACTGCGGTAAGGTGCCAGGTCCTGGTTCCACAGCCGGTAGCGCCCATCATTGCTGCGCACCTCCTGCAAGCTGTCCATCAAGGGGCTGTCGAACAGTTTGGGCAGCGCCTGGCCCGCCGCCACGAAGCCACCGAGCAGGGCCAGGTTCAGGCCAATCGCTTCGAGGTGTCGCAGGGCCAGCTGGCGGTCGCCTGCTTGCCAGTCCTCATAGCCTTCCACCGCTTCACCCAGCAGCTGGCAGGCGGTCACCGCCAGCATCAAGGTGCCGACACCGGGCACGAAGAATGCGGCGGCATTGAGCGCGTCCCAGCCCAGGTTTTCCCACACTTCGAGCCGCCTGGCCCTGGCGCTGGCGTCCGCTGCTGCGGTGGGCACGGCCAGCAGGCTGGCCTCATGCTTGAGGCGCAGCAGATACTGGTCATGGCAGTAGCCGAACGGTTCGCTCGTGATCGCCTGGCGGGTCAGGCGCAGGTCAGCCTGCGCTGCGCGTGGCCATGGGCGGTCGAAGGTGGTGTTGCCGGCCGCATCCAGGTTCTGCTGCAGCATGTCGAAGAAGTGCGACTGTTCATCCTGCCGGATGTAGGCGGCGAATGCCTGGCGTTCAGCGGGTTCCACCAGCAGGGTTGCCAGTGTGGCGTGCACCGCCGCCAGGTCACTGCACGGGTGCAGGGCCGGTTCGTGGCCCGGCATATGCAACACCAGCCCGTGCGCGCCGGCATCGATCAGCATGACCTCGTGCAGGGTGATGCCGAACAGCGCCAGCTGCCAACATTGCACGGGGTGCCCTTGCAGCAGCCGCTGGATTTCGTCCCGTGAGGCCCCGTCCAGCAGGTGCCGCAGGTAGGCCAGGTCGGCGGCCAGGCGCAAGCGTGCTTGCTGCGCGCGCACAGCCAGTGCCCGGGTTTCGGGCCGGGCCAGCTGCTGCTCCAGCTGGGTCTGGTAGGTGCCGCCCAGGTCCAGCTCCCGGCACAGCGCCGCGAATGCCTGGGGTGCCAGCGGCAGGCGCTTCACCAGGTAGCGCTCGGACCGCAGGGTGAAGTGTGCTGGGGGCGCTTGCATGCCAATCGGTACCGTGCCGGGTACTTCAACTGCAACCACCTGTATATCACTACCCAGGGCAATGGCACTTTCGGGTGTGAAGGTTTCATCATCGGCGAAGTTCTGCAGGGCAGCCTGCAGCAGGCTATCGCGACGATGGCTGTAAAGATGACGCAGCCCCAGCCAATGCCAATCATGCTCGACCCGCAGTAGTTGGGTGTGGAGCAAGGGCGTGTCCAGCCCATGTTCTGCCAGGCGGCCTTTTAGCAGTGGCTCGGCAAACTCACTGATCTGCTTGAGCCCTTTAAGCGCCTTCGCCAACGCCGCTTGCGCATGCAGCAACTGGTTGTGGCTGGCGATAACCGCCTCGCGCAGGTCGGGTGCGGCATTGTCGAACCAGTCCTGCAACTGCCACGGGGCATGTTGACTGGCCTGTAAAGCGCCCCATTGCCCGGGGTTGGCACGGCGTGCCCAATGCGGCAGTTGTGCCGCGAGCAGGGCGTGGTGTGGATTGTTGCCTATCATGATGATGCACCTCTTTATGCAAAGAAGGCATCAAACGCCAGTTATCGATAGCGAAGTGGTAACCGGTTATCGTGATGTCGGCACGCTTATAGCAATCTGTTGCAACTAAACGCAGTGGCGGCAGGAAATTTGACGCCAGAATAATTCAGACAAATACCAGCCAAGTGCCACTTGCCAAAGTGATTTCGCCCACCTTAAATTGTTACTGAATGTGAAGTTAATGTGCGGCCTAACCTTTGAATATCAATGCGTTAGCTGTTTTTCCGCTGTTTATCTGTCTTGTTCCGATACACCCTGGCACTTCAAAGGACGTGGAAGAAGAAATGAAAGCGACCTTGACCGCAGCGGCGCGAAAATTCATATCGCCCTCCACCCGTTACGAAATCAGACAGTTGGGCAGCCAAGTGCGTGAGGTAATGGCGCGCGCCTGTTTGTGGCGCTGGGAAGTTGCCAGGTTTCGGCTGCAACAGGAAAGCCCTTACGAGATCCTTTACATCGGCCGCAAGCACCAACGGGAAATGGCCAAGCTGCTGATTGGCGGCAAGGGCCAGGGCAGTGCGGCGATCGTGGAAAGCGCCAGTGCTAGCGCACCTGCCGACCATGTGGTGCTGATCAGCGAAATGCCCACCACTGGCGCGCTGTCGGTGCCGCACTATCTGAGCGCCGTGGTGCCACTGGGGCGCCCCCTGGAAGACATCACCGCGCGCTACGACAGTGAACTGCGGCGCAGCATTCGCAAGAACCGCCCGCTTTACCAGATGCGTCAGGCACTTGCCGATGACGAAATTGCCATGGCCGACCGTGAGCTGTTGCGGCCGTACGCGACTGCCAGGCAGGGCATTCATGCGGCGCAGTTTCCCACCGACGAAGTGTTCCGCATTGCCCAGAGTGTCGGGCGGCTCGACCTGATTACCTGCGGCGATGAGGTTATCGGCTGCCACCTCGGCTGCGAGGTGGTGCGTGATGGCAAGCGTTACTGGAGCACCTTGCGCTTCGGCTATTGCGAAGCGGTGTTTTCAGACGCCAGGAAGTTGCGCGAAGTGAACTCGATCACCACCTTCATGGCCCTGGAATGGGCGCTGGAACACGGCTTCGATTATTACGACATCGGCCTGTGCCTGGCGCGCCCGGACGACGGCTTGCTGAAGTGGAAGCGGCGGCGTGGGGGCGACATCGATTCGTTGGGCAACCATGCTTACCTGTTCGTGCGGCTGCCAAAGACCGGTACGGCGAAGTTTCTGTGGGACACGCCCATGTTTGCAATGGAAGGCGACAAACTGACCCTGCACCTGGGCCTGCCAGCAGGCCCCAGTGATGACGAAGTTGCCAGCCGCTACCATGAGATGGTGTTCGGCGGCCTGCACAAGATCTACCTCTACGGCGACAACGCCACTGGCGAAACCTTCGTGCAAGCCCTGCGCAACCGCTACGCCAACCAGCAGTCACCCCCCATCATGCAGCGCGTCATGTGCAGTTGAAGGGGCGCACGGATGCGTTGAGTCATCCTATTGCGCCATGCGCTGAACCTCGCCATCAAGGGGGACGCTTCATGACAAGCGACATCTCGCAGTTCAATGCTTCGTCGGCCGCTGCGCCACGCAGCTGGACCCTGGCTGCCTACCGTTACATCGCCCGCAAACGGCTGGGTAGAACCCCGCCAATCGACGTCAAGAGCCTTGCCAGCAAAAGTTGGGACATCGCCCCGGGCGAGACCACGGTGTCGCCACCGGCCATTTACCTGCCGGGGCAGTTGGAGCGGGTCACCGGATGGGAAGGCAAGCGGTTCTACCCCTACGTGCACCCGGCGCGCACCATGGAGGGTGGCATCAGTGCGTCGCAAGGGCCCACCCGTGGCTACCTGATCAAGGATGTCTGGCTGGTCGACGGGGCGTTGTACAAGGGGAAGGCCAGCCACTGGTTGTCGCAGAAGCCGAACACTTTCCCGCGCATTGTGGTGGACCATGAAATCGACCGCGCTGCCATCTACTGCACGCAGAATGGCAACTCGTGGTTCGGCACCTGGCTGATGGAGGATTGCCCCACGTATGCGCTGGCCTGCAACGAGGGCGTGCCGGTGACTACGGCACCGTCGGCCAGGTACCCCTTGTTCACCCAGGCGCCGGCCTACGAAGACTGGTTGGACATGCAGCCGCTGCGCCTGCGCAGTGCGTTTTTCCGGGAGCTGGTGCTGTTCGACGATCAGAGCAACAACCGCAGCCGGCATGCCCGCTACCGTGCCATGGGTGACAAGCTGTTGGCGCATGTCGCCCATGCGCCGCACCCGGGTGTGTTCCTGCTGCGCGGCGGTGATGGTGACCTGCGCCTGCTGCGCAACGAGCTGGCGCTTGCCGAGCACCTGCGAGTTACTCGGGGTTTTCGCATCGTCAACCCGCTCAAGTCGGATGTGCCGAGCATCATCGCCGCCTGCGCCGGGGCCAAGGTGGTGATTGGCGTGGAGGGCAGCCAACTGGTGCATGGCGTGAATGTGCTGCAGCCCGGCGGCTGCCTGCTGACGCTGCAGCCGCCGAACCGCTTCGTCAGCTACTACAAGTACCTGACCGACCGTGATCAGCAGCACTTCGGCTTCGTGGTCGGTCTGCCGGAGGGCGACGGGTTCAGGGTCGATATCGGTGAAGTGGAACGCACTCTGGACCTGTTCCCGCAATAACTGTGTAGTATCCAGGCACACGGCAACTGGGGATGGCAATGATCGAGGTATCACGGTTCTGGCGCGACCCTGCGCTACCCTTTGTCGAGGCCCGCAAGGTAGGCGACGGGCGCCAGGTGTGCTATGCCGCGCATTCCCACGAAAGCTTTTCCATTGGGGTGATCACCGGTGGGCGCAGCACCTACCTCAATGGCGATCAGCGCCATGAGGTTGCGGCGGGCACTACCGTCCTGATGAACCCTGGGGTCGTGCATACCTGCAACCCGATTGCAGGGGAGCCGTGGTCCTATCTGATGCTGTTCGTCGACTGGCCGTGGCTGCAGGCGCTGGGGTTCACCTTGCCGGTGCAGACACTCAGCACCTCTGCCGTGCTGTACCAGCGGCTGTTGCAGGCTTTTGCCGAGCTGTTCGATGCCAGTGTGCCGGACCGCGAGGCGCGCCTGGCCACGCTGTTCCGCGAATTGCCCGCCCTGCTGCAGGGCAGTGCGCAGGCCGCCGAAGTGCGTAACCCACGGCTGGAGGCCGCAGCCGCGTTCATCCGTGCCCATCGCTGCGATGCACTGCGGCTTGAGGATATCTGTGCTGCCTGTGGCCTTTCGCGTTCCTACCTGATCCGCGCGTTTGGCCAGCATTTCGGGCTGACCCCCCACGGCTATCTGCTCGACCAGCGCGTGCAACTGGCGCGGGCGCAGCTGCGCCAAGGGCGGGCTATCGCCGAGGTGGCACAAGCAGCCGGTTTCGCCGACCAGGCGCACTTGCAGCGCGCCTTCAAGCAGCACCTGGCGGCAACACCGGGGCATTACCGCAATGCTGGCGCCAAAGCGTGCACGCCTGCCTAGGCAGCGCCTGCCGCCAAAGGCGGCGGCTGGGCCGGCTTCAGATCGCCAGGTAAAGCGCACTGCCGACCAGCAGCACGGACAACCCTCGGTTGAGCAGGCGCATATGCCGCGGGTTGCCCAGGTACTGGCGGATAACGCTGCCGGCCCAGGCCCAGCACGCTACCGAAACGAAACAGATAGGCCCGTAGATCCAGGTGAACAGCCACAGCAGCTGCTGCTCGCCGCCCGTGTAGGCGCCAACCCCGGCCACCGCTGCCAACCAGGCCTTGGGGTTGAGCCACTGCATGGCGGCGCCGTGCCAGGCCGACGGTGCCTGCTCGGGGTGCGTGCTGCTCAGCTCGCCGCTGTCACTGGCCAGTTTCCATGCCATGTACAGCAGAAACGCCACACCGCCCCAGTGCAACAGCAGCCCCAGCACCGGCCAGCGCACCAGCAGTTGGTGCAGGCCCAGGCCGACCAGCACCAGCAACACACAGAAGCCCAGCGTGGCGCCGGTCACATGGCCCAGGCTGGCCCGCAGGCCATGGCGGGCACCGCTGCCGAGCGCGACGATGTTGACCGGGCCGGGGGAGATGGAGGCCGCCAGTGCGAAGGCGGCCATGGAGAGGGACAAGCTCATGAAGGAGATCCATTTTGTTGTGAGGCGGCTATGCTGGCCGGTCGCGGGGTGGGGTGTATTGAACAAAAGTACCCGCACCAGGCGACCCGTCGAAATGCGCGCCCAGCGGCCGGCCTCATTCCGCCCGCCGGTCTGTTACAGGTTTTGTAATAGTTTTACGCTGTCGGACAATCCTGATGTCCTTGTAGCATCATTCTCCCTAATTGTTATCAAGGTCTATATGAGCACCTTCGCGGAGCCCCCCAGTTCGTGGCCGTCCTGGCCAAACCTTCCCCGTCCTCGTGACGCTGCCCTCGTGAGTACCCGCTAATGGAATGGCTAGCCGATCCTACGGCCTGGCTAGGCCTGTTGACGCTTATCGTCCTCGAGCTGGTGCTGGGTATCGACAACCTGGTGTTCATCGCCATCCTGGCGGACAAGCTGCCCCCGCATCAACGCGACCGTGCCCGGGTCATTGGTCTGAGCCTGGCGCTGATCATGCGTCTGGGCCTGCTGGCCAGCATTTCCTGGATGGTCACCCTCACGGCACCGCTGTTCGAGGTGTTCGGCAAGAGCTTCTCTGGCCGTGACCTGATCATGCTGTTCGGTGGTGTGTTCCTGTTGTTCAAGGCCACCATGGAGTTGCATGAACGCCTGGAAGGGCATGTGACCCAAGCCAGCGGCACCTTGCGTCATGCTGCGTTCTGGCCAATCGTCGCGCAAATCGTGGTGCTGGATGCGGTGTTCTCGCTGGACGCCGTGATCACTGCGGTGGGTATGGTCGAGCACCTGTCGGTGATGATGATCGCGGTGATTTTCTCGATCGGCATCATGATCGTTGCCAGCAAGCCGCTGACCCGCTTCGTCAACGCCCACCCCACGGTAATCATGCTGTGCCTGGGCTTCCTGATGATGATCGGTTTCAGCCTGACCGCCGAAGGCCTGGGCTTCCACATACCCAAAGGCTATCTGTACGCGGCCATTGGCTTCTCGATCCTGATCGAGCTGTTCAACCAGCTGGCGCGCGCCCGGCGCAAGCGCAGCCTGCAGCAGCACAAGCCGCTGCGTGAGCGCACTGCGCATGCCGTGCTGCGCCTGCTGGGCGGCCGCCGCGTCGAAGCTGACGAGGTGGGCGAGGAAATCGCCGACCTGGTCGAGGGTGGCGAAGAACAGGTGCTGTTCGACCGCCGCGAGCGGGTGATGATCAGCGGCGTGCTGAACCTGGCCGAGCGGCCGATTCGCACGGTGATGACCGCACGTACCGAGGTCGATGTGATTGACCTGGCGCAGCCGCCCGAGGCCATTGCCCAGGCCTTGGCCAACTCGCCGTATTCGCGCCTGCCGCTGATACGCGGCGGCCGAATCGACGAGCCGTTGGGCTTCGTGCACAAAAAAGAGCTGCTCAAGGAGGTGCTGTCGGGTAACCAGCCCGACCTGGAAGGCATGGCCCGGGTGCCGCTGAACCTGCTGGAAAGCTTCAGTATCCTCAACGCCCTGGAGCAGATGCGCGGCCAGTCCACGCACATTGCCTTCGTGGTCAACGAGTTCGGTGACTTCACCGGCCTGCTGACCATGACCGACATCCTGGAGTCGATCGCTGGCGAATTGCCGGATGCCAGCGAGGTTGACGGCCCTGGCATCGTGCAGGAAGGTGAGGGTTTCGTAGTCAGTGGTGCCTTGAACCTCAGCCAGGTGCAGGCGCGTACCGGCTTCAGCGCCCGGGCCACCGAGGACTATCAGACCCTCGCCGGGCTGGTGATGAGCCTGCTCGACCGCCTGCCAATGGTGGGTGATCAGTTGCGCTGGAATGGCTGGACGCTGACCGTGGAGGCGATCGAAGAACGGCGGGTAAGGCAGGTGCGCCTTACACCGAACGGCGACGCTGACGCAGCAGGTGCTTGACGCCTTCGAGCACCAGCACCAGCACGGCGGCCCAGATCGGCAGGTATGTCAACCATTGGTCTGGGCCGATGGTTTCGCCCAGCAGCAACGCCACGCCCACCAGCAGCACGGGCTCGACGTAGCTGAGCAGGCCGAACAGGCTGAACGGCAACAAGCGGCTGGCCAGCACGTAGGCGATCAGGGCGCAGGCGCTGATCGCCCCCAGCAGCGGAATCAGCGCATACAGCCCTGGGTGCGCCTGCAGGTCAGCGCTGGAAAGCGGTCCCTGCATCACGAAATACAGCGCCCAGGGCAGCAGCAGGCACATGTCGCACCACAGGCCACCGAGGTGGTCGGTGCCGCAGCGCCGGCGCAGTACGAAGTAGACGGGGTAGCCGATCACCACCACTAGGGTTTCCCAGGCGAAACTGCCATGCTGGTAGAGTTCGTGGCCCACACCCAGTGCGGCGCAGGCCACGGCCACTGCCTGCAGGCGTGACAGGCGCTCGCCGTACACCAGCCGCCCGGTCAGGACCATGGCCAGTGGCAGCAGGAAGTAGCCCATCGACACTTCCAGGCTGCGCCCGTGCAGGGGCGCCCACAGGAACAGCCACAATTGCACCCCCATCAGCCACGAAGTGCCGAGCATGCCGAGCAGTAGCACCGGCGTGCGGCGCACGCGCCCCAGCAACTGGCCGACGCGTTTCCAGTCTTTCGAAACCAGCATGAACAAGGTCAGGCAGGGCAGGGTCAGCAGCGTGCGCCAGCCGAATATCTCTTCGCCATCGAGTGGCCTGAGCAACGAGGTATAGAAGTACATCACGGCGAACATGCAGGACGCCACGACGGATGAAACAATGCCTTTTGACACGAATGCCTCGAATACAGGAGTGGAGCGGTTAGGTCAGCCGCCAATGATCTCAGGGGGCGCGGCTTGCGGCAACCGCGAGGCGCCGGGGCGGGTGGCCAGCGCTTCGAGAAACTGCTGTGCAGGCATGGGCCTGGCGAACAGGTAGCCTTGCTGATAGTCCACGCCATGGCTAGCCAGGTAATCGCGCTGCGTTTCGGTTTCCACGCCTTCGGCGACAATGCCCAGGCCCAGTTTGGCTGACAATTCGATGATGGTTTCCAGGATATGCACCGACAGCGCATCGGCACCGATCATGGCCACGAAGCGCTGGTCGATCTTCAGGTAATCGACCTTGAACTGAAGCAGGTAGTTGAGGCTGGACTGGCCGGTACCAAAGTCGTCCAGTGCGATCTTCACCCCCATGGCATCGAGCTTTTCGAACAGCTCGAGCGCCACGGGCGTGGGTTCGATGAGCTTGCGCTCGGTCAGCTCCAGGGTCAGCACCACCCGGCCTGGGGGAAAGTGCTGCAGGAACGTGCGGCATTCCTCCAGCAAAGTCAGGTCGCGGCAGTGATCGGCCGTGATGTTGATGCCGACGTGGAAGCCGTCCTCCAGCAGCGTTGCATAGGGCGCCAAGGCTTGCGCAGTGTGCATCATCAGTGCCCGGGTCATGGCCACGATCTGCCCGCTGTGCTCTGCGTAGGGGATGAACAGGTCTGGGCGTACCAGCCCCTCTTGAGGGTGGTTCCAGCGCATCAACACTTCGACGCCGGCCCAGCGGTAATCACCCTTGCGTACCACCGGCTGGAAGTACGGCAGGAATTCGTCGGCCTCCAGCGCCCGCCTCAGCTCGGCGCGGGGTGAGTTGGCGCGGCGCACCTGCCAGTGGCATACCAGGCCGGCGATCACGCCCAGCACCAGCAGCATGCCGAGCAGGGCAGGGTAATGGCTGCGCCACAGGCGGCTTTGCTCGGCGGCGCTGTACCCGCCCTGTACGCTCAGCGGATAACGCGTGGAGGCCAGCAGCACATTGGCGTGATCAGCGACCGGCGGTTGGCCATGGTGCACGATGCCGTCCTTGCCCATCCAGGCGTCGCCGACGCGGATGTACAGCGCTTCGTCGGCGCCTATCAGGCGCAGCGCCGTCAGCAGGTGATCGCCGTCGACCGTGCTGATCGCACCGTGGTCCCCTTGGCTGGCCCTGTACACCAACAGTGGGTGGCCTGGGGTGACCGAGTTGCCATCCATCAGCCACAGTTTGCCATCGACATAGTCGGCGGGGTTGACTGGCTCATCGAATGCGCCGAACAGCGACGTGCAAAAAATGCTGTTGTGCCTGAACAGGTTGGTGGAGCGCACGAAGGCATTGCGCGTGACCTGGGTGCGCAGCAGCAACTGGGCTTGCTCGCAGGGGACATCGGTGTGCGCCAGCAAGCTGTCGGCGGCGCTCGACAGGTTGTCGAGGATGTGTTCGATATGGCCGAGCACGTGCTGCGTGGTGGCGTGGCTGCTGGCCTGCATTTCCCGTTCGATCTGCCAGCTCATGATCGCCAGGCCGCTCACTACCGGCACCATGCCGACCACCAGCGGTAGCAGGGTGCGCCGACTGAAGACGCTGCGGTGTTTGGCTGTAAGGGGCATGCTGGGTGGCTACGTTGAAGGGCTACGCTGAAGGGTCAACAGAGCATAGCCGTTAGTCGGGCAGAGGCCTTAACAAAAACGCGACAAAGGGATTTACGCAATGTAGAATCGGTTTACGAATAAAACAATAAGGTCCTTCAGTTCCGAAGGATCAAGCCCGCCGAGAATGGGTCCATATGACATACCATGGGTTCAAGCTGATCATAGGTGACTTCCTCGCCCGCAGCGTGCGAGGGATCCCGTGCTCCCCGCCATTTCTGTTCCGCATCCCAAGCAATCATTAATTTTTAGCTGCAGATGAGGACACGAACATGGCAGATATCTTTGAAAATCCAATGGGCCTGATGGGCTTTGAATTCATCGAACTGGCGGCCCCGGCCCCTGGCGTGCTGGAGCCGGTATTCCAGATGCTGGGCTTCACCAAGGTCGCGACCCACCGCTCCAAGAATGTGCACCTGTATCGGCAGGGTGGCATCAACCTGATTCTGAACAACGAACCCAGAAGCATCGCGTCGTATTTTGCCGCGGAACATGGCCCATCGGTATGTGGCATGGCCTTCCGTGTGCGCAATGCCCATGAGGCCTATGCCCGTGCGCTGGAACTGGGCGCGCAGCCGGTAGAAATCGAAACCGGCCCGATGGAACTGCGCCTGCCGGCGATCAAGGGCATTGGCGGTGCGCCACTGTACCTGATTGACCGTTTCGAGGAAGGTAGCTCGATCTACGACATCGACTTCAAATTCATCGAGGGTGTCGACCGCCACCCGGTCGGTGCCGGCCTCAAGGTCATCGACCACCTCACCCACAACGTTTACCGTGGGCGCATGGCCTACTGGGCGGGCTTCTACGAGAAGCTGTTCAACTTCCGTGAAATCCGCTACTTCGACATCAAGGGTGAGTACACCGGCCTGACCTCCAAGGCGATGACCGCCCCGGATGGCATGATCCGCATTCCGCTCAACGAAGAGTCGTCCAAGGGCGCCGGGCAGATCGAGGAGTTCCTGATGCAGTTCAACGGTGAGGGCATCCAGCACGTTGCCTTCCTGACCGATGACCTGCTCAAGACCTGGGACGCGCTGAAGGGGTTCGGCATGCGCTTCATGACGGCGCCGCCACAAACCTATTACGAAATGCTCGAAGAGCGCCTGCCCGGCCATGGCGAGCCGGTCGATCAGTTGCAGGCGCGGGGTATCCTGCTCGATGGTGCCTCGCAGCCGGAAGACAAGCGCCTGCTGCTGCAGATTTTCTCGGAAACCCTGCTCGGGCCGGTGTTCTTCGAGTTCATCCAGCGTAAAGGCGACGACGGGTTTGGTGAAGGCAACTTCAAGGCCCTGTTCGAATCCATCGAGCGTGACCAGGTGCGTCGCGGCGTGCTGAGCACCGACTGACACGCTGGTAGTGGCGCCGCCGTCATGTCCCTTCGGCGGCGCGGCTACGCCTGTTCGCGCGCCCTTTCATCAGCGCCAGGAAAACCACCGAGGCGGTCAGAACCCCCACCAGTAGCAAGGAGGGCAGGGTCTGGCGCATCGACTGGCGAATCTCCCGCGCGGTGAAACCTTCGGCATAGCCGCCTACGACCCGATAGCCGTATTTCTGCGAAAGCATGCTGGTCGAAAACTCGTCCTGCGAGGGGCGTGCGCCGGCGCGGCTGTCGCCGCCACTCCACAGGTAGCGGTCGTCGAATTCCAGCAGCAGCGTCAACCCGTCCTGGAAAGCGTCCAGCTCGCTGCGAAGCTGGGAGGCATACGCCGTGACAATGACACCCTGGTTATTGTCGGCCGTATACAGGTTCACCAGCAGTTTGCGGCGGGTGTCTGCGAGCCCATAGGAAATCTCGACCTGGCGGCCAGACGTGGCAAATGCGGTCAAATCCTCCAGCGGGTCCGGCGTGGTACTGCAATAGGCCTGCTCGTCCTCTACCAGCGTGAGGGACCTGAGCATGGACAGGCTGGTGACATGATCCTGCAAGGTGTTTAGGGCGCTGGCACAAGGCTGCCCGGCCAGCGGTAGTGAACGCAACGCGGTTTCCTGCATGCGGTTGAATGCCTGATCGACACTGTAAACCGCTTCCTTCACGGAAACAGCCGCATTCTCCGCAAGTTTCGTTTGCAGTTGCAGGATCATCACCAGCAACCCGGATACCACGGGTACCAGCCCCACCACGATCAGCAACAGCAACTCCAGCATGCTACGCCCGGCGTTGACGATGTACGACATAGACCTATTGCGCTCCGCTGCAACGCTGTTCCAGTTGAACAGCCGAGCCCAAAGCCTAGGTCTTCGATGGTCGTTCGGCTGTAGGCCGAAGAAAGCGCGCGTGACAGTAATTGCGCAAACCTGCGTAAGCCCTATCGGCCTGCCAGCCGGGCCAGCACCTTGAACTCCGCCATGGTGGGCCGAACGTGCTGTGCTACCTTCAATAGCATTACCCCCAGCCCACTTGGCCATGCTGGAGCCATGACATTGGTCACCAAAAAATCATCACTTGGCCTTGAGCCACAGATCCGCCTTCAACCGCCTGCTGCCGCAGCCCGCAGGCCGGTTGACGACCGGATCGTGCAGCTGGACTGGAGCCGCACCTCGCTAGGGCCGCTGCCGCGCTGGCCGGCTTCGTTGCGCATCGCGGTGGATATGATGCACCTGTCGCCGTTCCCCTGTGCCGTGGTTTGGGGGCCAGACCTGACGGTGGTGCACAATGATGCCTACCGTGCATTGCGCGGCGGCGCTGCGGATGGGCTCGGCCAGGCGTTCGACACGCTGTGGCGCGAAATCTGGCCGACAGTGGGGCCGTGGGTTTTCAAGGCCCTGGAAGGGCAGTCGAACTTTGTCGAGGACCCTCCCTTGCGCATCGGCAGTGACCCGTGCGGCGAGCCACTGTGGTGCGCATTCGGTTACGCGCCCCTGCACGATGAGCAAGGCAATGTCGCGGGCTTTCTGCACACGGTGATCGAGACCACTGCCAGCGTCGAGGCACACCGGCATTGGCGCGAGCAGGCGCAAGGCTTCGAGCAGCAGATCGAGCGGCATGTGCTGGAGCACGAGCAGATCTGGCAGATGTCACGCGATGCGATGATGAGGGTTACCCCGGAGCTGAAGGTGCATGCCGCCAACCCCGCCTGGCACCGGGTGCTGGGTTGGGACGAACAGCAGATCCAGGGGGTGTCGGTACTGGAACTGGTCCACCCGGCAGATCGGACCGAGGTGCAGGTGGTGGTGTCGGCGTTACTGCAAGCCAGCAGCGCAGACCCGATCGAGACCCGCTTGCGGCACCGCGATGGGCATTACCATACCTTCCGCTGGAGCGCGCGCTTCGATGGGCGCTTGCTCACCGTAGTCGGCCAGGATATCAGTGAGGACCGCGAGGAGGCGGCGCGCCAGTCCGAAGCGCTGATGCGCAACACTGAACGGATGGAAGTCGTGGGGCAACTGGCCGGGGGCATGGGCCATGAGTTGAATAACCTGCTTTCTGGCATCGGCGGTAGCCTTGAGCTGCTCCAGCGCCGCCTCCAGGAGGGGCGCCCGGAGCGGATCGGTGCTTATGTGGATGTTGCCCGCGATTCGGTGATGCGGGCCATGGAGCTGACCCACCGTTTGCTGGCCTTTTCCCGCCACCAACCCTTGGCGCCGAAGCCGCTGGATTTCAACCGGCAGTTGCGCCTGTGCGAGCCGTTGTTGCGCAGGACCTTGGGTCCGGAGTTGTGCTTGCACTGGCAACTGGACGTCGCCCCGTGGGTGGTCAACCTGGATGTCACCCAGCTCGAAAATGCATTGATCAACCTGTGTACCAACGCCCGCGAGGCGTGCCTGGAGCGGGGCAATGTCACGATCCGCAGCGTCAACGAACGCTTGATCGCGGCGTTCCCGGACGAGAACGGGCTGCCGCCGGGTGACTATGTGGCCTTGCATGTCGAGGACGATGGCCACGGCATGTCGGCTGCGGAAATCGCCAAGGCGTTCGAGCCTTTTTTCACCACCAAGCCCATCGGCCGTGGCTCCGGCCTGGGGCTGTCGATGGTCTACGGTTTTGTCGGCCAGTCGGGGGGCTATGCGTGGATCGAGTCTGCGCCGAACCAGGGGACCAAGGTGTCGATGTTGTTCCCCAGAACGTTCGAGCCGCTTCCTGATGAGTGCAAACCGGTGCAAAGTACGCAACGCATGGCCCAGGGTGAGCGGCTGCTGCTGGTGGATGACGAACTCAATCTGCGCGCGGTGATGCGTGAATACCTGGTTGAGCGCGGTTTCCAGGTGGTTGACGCAAGCGACGCCAATACCGCATTGGAGCGGTTTCGCCATGACGGTCCGTTCGACCTGGTGATCACCGATATCGGTTTGCCGGGAGGCTTCAGCGGGCGCCAGGTGGCCAAGGCCATGCGCATGCAACTGCCGCAGCAGAACATCCTGTTCATCACGGGCTATGCGGGGCAACCGGTGGAGCCCCAGTTGCTCGAACAGCCTGGCACAGCGTTGATGAACAAGCCGTTTTCGCTGGCAGACCTGGCAGACCAGGCGTTGCGCATGCTTGAACAGTGAGCCCCTCAGGGTTGGCCAAGGATCATGGCCACCTGTTCCTGCAGCTGTCGCAGTTCGAATGGCTTGCAGATCAGGTGCATATCGCACCCCAGAAAGCCCTCGCGCGCCATCGCGGTTTCCGCGTAGCCGGTAATGAACAGCACCGGTAACCGGGGGCGCAAGCTACGTGCAATCTCCGCCAGTTGCCGACCGTTCATGCCGGGTAAACCTACGTCGCTGATCAGCAGGTCGATGGGTTGCGAGGCGCGTAGCATCTCAAGCCCCTCCTCGGCGTTGGCCGCACTCAGGCACGTGAAGCCATTGTCACGCAGGGCCTGGCACAGCAGTTCGCGAACATGCAGGTCGTCCTCGACCAACAGCACCCGGTGGCCGTGTGTGGCTTGCGCAGTTACCAACGGTTGGGCGGGCGAGGGTGCCTGGTCGATGTGACGCGGCAGGTACAGGTCTACCCGCGTGCCCTTGCCAATTTGGCTGTGCAGGGTGACATGGCCATGGGATTGCTTGCTGAACCCGTACACCATCGACAAGCCCAGGCCGATGCCTTGGCTGGTCGCTTTGGTGCTGAAGAAGGGTTCGAATGCGTGCTCCAGTGTACTTGGCGCCATGCCCTGGCCGTTATCGATCACGCTCAGGCGCAGGTAATCGCCGGCGGTCAGGGGGCCGTCGGCCATGGGGCTGCTGTAGATAGGCTGATTGGTTGCCTCGATCCGCAGCAGGCCACCGCTGGGCATGGCTTCACAGGCATTGAGGATCAGATTGTCGAGGGCCTCGCGCAATTGCTGGTCGTCAGCTTCCGCGTTCCACAGGCCTTTGGCGATGCTCACCTGCAACTTTATCGCAGGCTTGAGTTGAGCCTTCAGCTGCTTGGTCTGCAACAGGGTGTGCAGGTTGACGCATCGGCTGTGCAACGACTGCCTGCATGAGAAGGCCAGCAGACGATGGGTCAGGCGGGCGGCGCGTGACACCGCTTCGCGGCCCAGGCGCAACACGCCGTCCAGGCCGTCGGCGCGGCCTTGCTTGAGGCGCCGGTCTATCAGCTCGAAACTGCCGCCAATACTGGTGAGCAGGTTGTTGAAATCGTGGGCCACGCCGCCAGCGAGTTGGCCGATAGCTTCCATCTTGCGCGCCTGGAAGCGGGCCTGGGCGTAGCGCTCCGCCGGCTCATCAGGCTGGGCGAGCCCGTTATCCAGCCGCTGCTGCAGGTTTTTAAGCTGGTCGCGGGTCAGGTATTGCCGACGCCTGTGGCGCAGCGCGGACTGGGTCATGTGCAGCAGTTGGTCGTCGCAGAAAGGGGGCACCAGCAGGATAAGGTTGCCGACCGGGTGATTGTGCACGCGGCTGGCCGACCATGCACCCTGGGTCACCAGCACGATGGGCAGATCCGACCAGTGCGGTTGCTGGTCGATAAAGGCCTGCAGCAGGGCGCTAGGGCCAGCGTTGAACACCTGCTCGGCGATGATCGCCAGGCCGGCGCCTTCTGCCAGGCGCGCATGCAGGTGCGCCAGGTCGGTGGCACACAGGCAATTGATGCCGGCCGCTGAAAGCAGGTGCGAGGTTTGTGCCGCCAACGGCGGTGGGGCGAGGATCAACGCACGTTCATCCAGCGCCAACGAACTGGCCAAGGCAATTCTCCTGCAGAGTGGCCTGATAACCACTGGACCCTGGGCACGGGATCAGGGTTCAACAGGTTTCAGGCAGACCTAGAGGCCTTGCTGCAGGGCGGGGTCATCCGGGTTTTGCTGCTCCAGCTCGGCCAGCAGCACCTGCACGTTCTGAAGTTGGCCGGATTCTTTCCAGTACTGGATCAGCAACACCCGCGCGCGACGGTTGGCCGGTTGCTGGCTGAGCACGGTTTCCAGCTGCTTCTGCGCCGCATCAAGTTGCTCAAGCGCATGCAGGGTCACCGCCAGGGTATAGCGGTAATCGACGTTGTCCGGGTCCAGTTCAACCGCGCGGGACAGTGCCAGCAAGGCGTACTCACGTTGCTGGTGGCGGATCAGCCAGCGCCCCAGCTGGTATTGCAGGAAGGCCGAGTCCGGGCTCAGGGCCAATGCCTTGCCGAGCACCTGGCGTGAGGCATCGTGTTGGCCTTGACGTTCCAGCAGGCGCACCTGGGTGGCTAGCGCATCGAGGTTGCCTGGGGCGACGGTCAGTGCACGTTGCAGGGCTACCGCAGCTTGGGTGTAGTCATTTTCGTGCATGTACAAGCGCGCCAGGTGCACTTGCGCGTCTGCTTCCTCGGGTTGTTGCGCCAGCGCTTGCTGGTATTGCTCCAGGGCCGCCTGCAGCGGGCCGAAATACAGGCCTATGTCATCCGGGGAAAGGCCAAGCAAGGCGTCCACGGCAGCGAAGCGCACGCTTTGGTCGTCATCGTCCAGCAGCGGGCCAAGCACCAGGCTGCGCTGCGCCGCAGGCAGCAGCCGGCGGATACCTGCGATGGCGGCACGGCGCACCAGTGGCTCGGCGTGTTCCAGGTCTTGCCGGGCGATTTTCAAGGCCAGTGGCGAAGGGTAGTTGGGCAGCTCGGCGTACAGGGCTGCGCGCCGGATCGCGGGCAAGTCGGTGCGTTGCAACTGCTGGTAAAGCACCCTGGCAGCGCCAGGCCGACCGTCGTGGGCCTGGCGCAGGGCCTTGGCATAGCTATGCGCCGGCAAGGTCGGCTGGGCTGACGGAGTATCGCGCCACAGGTACCCGAACAGGGCCGATACCAGGATCAACAGCAGCACGGCGATCAGGTAGCGGTTGCGTCTGGGCATCGGGGGGTCCATGGCGGCAAGAAGGGCTGAGCTTGGGCCAGGCGGTAGATAAAAGCAACGGCTTGGCTATCGACCGTTCGGTTTCCGGGCGTTTGTTCTGCCGGCTTCAGATTCCCTTCAGATTCGTCACTGATACTTCGCCCAACCCATTAATCAGGGGGGAGTCCCATGACCCATACCCTTTGGAGCCACCTGCTCCCATTGCCGATAGGCACCCATGCAGCGCATCACGGCTGTTTGTCCCTGCATCTGCCGGACGACCCTGACCGGGAGGCGCTCGAGCAGTTCATTCATCGCTGTTTCGCTGAAGTTCACCACGCCGATGTACACCATTACCTGCCCGAGTTGCTGGCCTTGCGTGATAGCCACGGGCACTTGATCGCGGCGGCGGGTCTGCGACCGGCCAGCAGTGGGCCGCTGTTTCTCGAGCGTTACCTGGACGTGCCCCTGGAAACCGCGGTTGCCCGCCTGACCAGCCTGCCCGTTGCCCGCGAGTGCATGGTCGAGGTCGGCAACCTGGCGTCGCTGAGCGCTGGCAGCGCACGCATCATGATCACCGCCGTGACCTGGCTGCTTGCCACCCGTGGGCTGAAGTGGGTGGCGTTCACCGGTGCCTCCACCTTGATCAACAGTTTCCAGCGCCTGGGCCTGGCACCTACCGTGCTGGCGCAGGCCGACCCGGCACGCCTGGACGAGCCCGTTGCGCAATGGGGCAGCTATTACGCCCAGCATCCGCAGGTGTACGCGGGTGAAATCGGCCAAGGCTTCGACTTGCTGCGTAGCGCTGGTGTGTTTCGCCGCCTGGGCTTTCCGGTGCTGGACGAGGAGACCGGCCATGCCGCTTGAACTTGAACGTTTCTGGCAGGCATTGCTGGCCCATGGTGACGCGCCCGCGCTGGAAGGGGCCAGTGCACGCTACACCTACAAGCAGCTGCTTGCCGAGGTGCTACAGCGTGCCGAGGCCCTGCGCCAGCGTCAGGCCGGTGTGCTGGTGCTGGGGCTGGATAACGGTCCCGAACTGCTGTTGTGGGACCTGGCCGCGCTGGTCTCGGGGCGCGCCTGCGTGACGGTGCCCACCTTCTTCAGCCCAACCCAGTTGGAGCATTGCCTGCAACAGAGCGGCGCCAGCCTGGTGCTCGGCCCGCCCGCCTGGGAGAGCTTGCTCGGGCGGTTGGGTTTCGTCGACCAGCAAGGCTTCTGGTCGCGGCCAGCGCTGCCTGCGGTGGCCCTGCCTGAAGGTACCGCCAAGGTCACCTACACCTCTGGCAGTACCGGCAACCCCAAAGGCGTGTGCCTGAGCGCGCAGGCCATGTTGCGGGTCGCACACGAACTGGAACAGGCCAGCCGGCCTACGCAGCCTCGGCGCTACCTCGCTGTGCTTCCGCTGGGCGTGTTGCTGGAGAACCTGGGCGTTTACGCCGCCTTGCTGGCAGGGGCCAGTGTCATGCTGTACCCACAGGCCCAGCTGGGCATGGGGGGGGCCAGCCAGGTCGATTTCAAGCGGCTGCTCGGGGCCATCGCCTTGAGCGGCGCACAAAGCCTGATTCTGGTTCCGCAACTGCTGCTGGGGCTGGTCACGGCAATCGAGCGCGGGCTGATGGGGGTTGGCATGCTGCGTTTCGTTGCGGTGGGTGGCGCCCGTGTGGCGCCCAGCCTGCTGGCGCGGGCCGAGGCCGTAGGCTTGCCGGTATTCGAGGGCTACGGGCTGTCGGAATGTGCCTCTGTGGTGGCGCTGAACCGCCCCGGTGCGGTGCGCCCGGGCAGTGTCGGCCGGCCATTGCCGCATGTGCAGGTGCGTATTGCCGAAGACGGTGAAGTGCTGGTTGCCGGGACCCTGCTGCTTGGCTATCTGGGCGACACGCCCAGCCAAACCGCGTGGTGGGCCACCGGCGACCTGGGCTTTTTCGATGATGAAGGCTACCTGCACCTGAACGGGCGCAAGAAACACCAGTTCATCACCAGCTTCGGGCGCAACGTCAACCCTGAATGGGTAGAAGCCGAGCTGACCCAGAGCGGGGTGATCGCCCAGGCGTTCGTTCATGGCGAGGGCATGCCGCGCAACGTGGCGTTGCTCTGGCCGCTCGCCCCGGGCACCACGGACGCGGCTATCGAGCAGGCCGTGCAGCACAGTAATGCCAGTTTGCCCGACTACGCCAGGGTGCATGCCTGGCGGCGTTTGCCAGCGCCATTCTCGGTCGCCGAGCACACCCTGACCGCCAATGGCCGCCCACGCCGTGAGGCGATCCTGCAGCGTTATCAATCCTTGTTGTCCGACATTCCGTCATGAGGTCTACCATGTCATTTTTCGACACCCTGCAGCTGCAAACCAGCCACGAACGTCAGGCTTTGTTCGCGGTGCCGGTCATTCGCGAGGCGCTGGCCGGCCAGGTAAGCCGGGCCAGTTACATCGCCTTCCTCACCCAGGCCTATTACCACGTGCGCCATACCGTGCCGCTGATGATGGCGTGCGGCGCTCGGCTGCCGGCGCGGCTGGAGTGGTTGCGCGGCGCGGTGTGCGAGTACATCCAGGAGGAGTACGGCCACGAGCAGTGGATCCTCAACGATATCAAGGCCTGTGGCGGTGACTGGGAGGCGGTACGCGACGGCCGGCCTGCCTTGCCCATCGAGTTGATGGTTGCCTATCTGTACGACCTTATCGCACGGGGCAACCCGGTGGGGTTGTTCGGCATGGTCAACGTGCTGGAGGGCACCAGCATCGCCCTGGCCACCCATGCTGCCGGGGCGATCCAGAGCACCCTCGGGTTGCCCAACCAGGCCTTCAGCTACCTCAGTTCCCACGGCGCGCTGGACCAGGACCACATGGTCACCTACAAAAGCCTGATGGATCGGCTGGACGACGTGGCCGACCAGCAGGCGGTGCTGCACGCCGCCAAGGTGGTGTACCAGCTGTATACCGCCATGTTCGAAGGTTTGCCACGCACTGAGCATGCCGAGGTGCAGCATGCGCTTGCATGAGTCGGTGGTGGTGCTGACCGGGGCCAGTGGCGGCATCGGCCTGGAACTGGCCGAGCAATTGTGTGCAGCCGGTGCCCGGGTCCTGGCGGTAAGCCGGCACATGGGCAAGCTGGCGGGGCTGATGAACCGCTACCCTGAGCGCCTGCGTTGGCAAACGGCCGACCTGCGTACGCCGACCGGGCGTGAACAGGTGGTCAGCCGCGCCCGTGAAATGGGCGGGGTCAATGTGCTGATCAATGCCGCCGGTGTGAACCGTTTTGCCTTGCTGGACCAGCTGGACGAGTACGCGCTGGATGAATTGTTCGACATCAACATCAAGGCGCCCCTGCATCTGACCCGTGCCTGCCTGCCCCTGCTGCGCGAGCAACCCAAGGCGCTGGTGGTGAATGTCGGTTCCACTTACGGCTCGATCGGCTACCCCGGCTACGCCACCTACTGTGCCAGCAAGTTCGCCCTGCGCGGTTTTTCCGAGGCGTTGCGCCGTGAGTTGGCCGATACCACGGTGAATGTGCTGTATGCCGCCCCGCGGGCCACCCGCACCACCATGAACAGCAGCGCCGCCACCGCGCTCAACCAGGCGCTGAAGGTCGGCATGGACGACCCGGCCGATGTCGCCCGCGCCGTGCTCGTAGCCGTCCAGTCGGAGCGCAGCGAGCTGTACCTGGGGTGGCCGGAAAAGCTCTTCGTACGCATCAACGGCATGTTGCCAGGGGTGGTCGACCGTGCCCTGCGCAAGCAATTGCCTGTCATTCGCCGCTACATTGGCGGCCATATCAAGGAGTCGAGCAAATGAAGCGACTGGCCTTCGTCAGCCTGCTGGCGTTCACCCCGTTCACCTGGGCACTGGATCCAGCCGGAAACCAGCAGCTCAGCGCGCTGCAACAGCGTTGGGCACAAATCCAGTATCAGACGCCCAAGGCCCAGCGTGCCGATGCTTTCGAGAAGTTGTCCGGTGAGGCGGCGGCATTCGTCAGGCAGCACCCCGGCACCCCCGAGCCGCTGATCTGGGAAGGCATCATCAACAGCAGCTGGGCTGGCGCCGTGGGTGGGCTCGGTGCGCTGGGCAAGGTCAAGTCAGCCAAGGCCAGCCTGGAGCAGGCCATCAAGCTGGACCCTGATGCCCTGCAGGGCTCGACCTATACCAGCCTTGGCACGCTTTACGACCAGGTGCCGGGCTGGCCGATAGGGTTCGGTGACGGCGACAAGGCGGACAAGCTGTTGCGCGAAGCCCTGAAGATCAACCCCAACGGCATCGACAGCAACTATTTCTGGGCCGACCACTTGTACCGGCAAAAGCGCTACGCTGAAGCCACTGCTGCCTTGCACAAGGCCATGCAGGCGCCGCCGCGGCCGGGGCGTGAGCTGGCGGACCAAGGCCGGCGGGCGGATATCGCGGCTTTACTCAAGGCAATCAAGGACAAACAGGACTGAACATGCGGCTACTGCTGGTTGAGGACGATACCGCACTGGGGGAGGGGATCTGCGATGGCTTGCGCCAGGAGGGTTATACACTCGACTGGTTGCGCGACGGCCAGAATGGGGTGCACGCGCTGCTGCATGAAACATTCGACCTGGCCATCCTGGACCTGGGCTTGCCGCGCCTGGATGGCATCGAGGTACTGCGGCGCGTGAGAGGCGCTGGCAATAGCTTGCCGGTACTGATCCTCACCGCGCGGGACGCCCTGGATGATCGCATCGCCGGGCTGGATGCTGGCGCTGACGACTACCTGATCAAGCCGTTCGACCTCAACGAGCTGAAGGCCCGCTTGCGGGCTTTGCTCAGGCGCAGCGCCGGGCGTGCCAAAGTATTGATCGAGCATGCGGGGGTCATGCTCGACCCCGCTACCCAGCAGGTGCATTACCAAGGGCTGGAAGTGATATTGACCCCCAAGGAGTACCGCTTGCTGCATGAATTGCTGGCCCAGCCGGGCAAGGTGTTCACCCGTGAACGCCTGACCCAGCTGCTGTATGGCTGGGATGAAGAGCCCGAGAGCAATACCCTGGAAGTGCACATCTACCACCTGCGCAAAAAGCTCAACAACGGCCTGATCCGCACGGTGCGGGGCATTGGCTACCTGGTCGAGGGCAAGGCATGACCTCGTTGCGGCGAAGGACGTTGTGGCGGGTCATGCTGCTGTTGCTGCTGGGGACAGGCCTGCTGACGCTGTACAACTATCATGACAGTCGCCATGAGATCAACGAAGTGTACGACGCCCACCTGGCGCAGAATGCCCGCCTGCTGCAGGGGGTCATGAGCCTGCCGGTCCAGGGCGGCTCGCGCGAGGCCATGTACCAGGCGTTCAACGACGCCTTGGCCCAGGCCGGCCACCACCGGGTTGGCCACCCCTACGAGAGCAAGCTGGCATTCCAGGTATGGGGTGAGGGGGGCGTCTTGCTGGTGCATACACCCAGTGCCCCGCAGCTGTCGCTGCCGCCGTCCGAACCCGGGTTCTACGACTTTTCCAGTGGTGACCGGCAATGGCGCGGCTTCGTGTTACCGGTGCCGGAAAAGCACTGGGTCATCTGGGTGGGTGAACGCGATGATGTGCGCTACGACCTGATCGACCGGATCGTGCGCCATACCTTGTTCCCCTTCCTGCTCGGCAGCCTGGCCCTGGTGTTGCTGGTATGGGTCGCGATCGGCTGGGGGCTGCGCCCCTTGCAGAACATGGCCACGGTCATTCGCGCGCGCCACGCCGATTCACTCGAACCCTTGCGCCTGGCGCCATTGCCCTCGGAGCTGGAACCCATGCAAGCGGCCATCAACCGCCTGCTGGCGCAGATCGAAGACATGCTGCGGCGCGAGCACCGCTTCATTGCCGACGCCGCCCATGAAATGCGCACGCCGCTGGCGGTGTTGCGCCTGCATGCCCAGAACGCACTCGAGGCCGCGAGCGAGGCCGAACGGCGCAAGGCGCTGGGCTTTCTGATTGGCGGTGTGGACCGGCTGACCCGGGTGGTCAACCAGTTGCTGACCCTGGCCCGTGTCGAGCCGCGCCTGGGCCAGCACGCCGCGGTCAAGGTCGACCTGGGTGAGGTGGTCACCGACACCATGGCCGAGCTGACTCCCTGGATACTCGACCGCGGCCTGGAGCCATCGCTGGATATCGGTGAGGGTGATCACCACCTGGGCATCGACGCCGGTGCGTTGACCATCGCGTTCCAGAACCTGGTTTCCAACGCCGTCGAGCACTCGCCCCCGGGAGGGCGCATCAGCGTACTGCTCAGGCGCCGGGAAAACCGTTTCGAGCTGATCGTGGAGGATGAAGGCCCAGGTATCGAGCCGGCTGACATAGCGCGCGTGTTCGAGCGCTTCTACAGCCGTAACAGCCCCAACGGTGCCGGGCTGGGGCTGTCCATTGTCGCCACCATCATTGACCGCCTGGGCGGGCATGTTCACCTTGAGAACCGACCGAGCGGGGGCTTGGCAGCAACCCTGCGGCTGCCTTTTAACTGATACAAAAAGCTGTACATTGAGGGTGACAAACCTGTACAAGATGCTATGTTTGTACAATATTAGTCATGGCAGCCGAGGCCAGCATGGCAGTCTCAGCCCGATTCACATCCCTGTGTCTGTTGCTGACCGCTCTGGCCACGGCGGCTGTGGCGGACTGGCGCTCGGATGTGCCGGCCGCACAACGGCTGGGAGAAGGCGATTTCAGCTGGTGGGGCCTGCGTTTGTACAGTGCGCGGCTGTGGGCTGCCGGCCCCGTGCAGCGCTGGGATGAGCCGTTCGCGCTGGAGCTGCGTTACCACCGCTGGCTGTCCAGAGACACTTTGGTCGAAGCCAGCCTTGCAGAAATGCGCAGGCTCGACGGGGGCAGCATGACGGCGCAACGCAGCGCGCAACTGACCGCGCTGCTGCAACAGGCATTCGTTGACGTGCACCCTGGCATGCGCATCACGGGTGTTTACCTGCCGGGCCAAGGCTGCCGTTTTTACGTTGCCGGCAAACTCAGCCGCGAAATCACCGACCCTGTCTTTGCCCGGGCATTCTTCGCCATCTGGCTCGGCCCGAATGCCAGGGACCCACAATTACGGCAGCGCTTGCTTGGGCTGGCCGGCACCGATGGAGAGCCGTGACATGAACGTTGGCAAAGCGCTGTTACTGGTTGGCTGCCTGCTGTTGGGCAGTTGCGGCAACGTGGGGGTCGAGCATTATGCCGGTGAGCAACCCAAGCTTGACCTGGCGGCGTTCTTCTCCCGGCCGGTTCAGGCCTGGGGCATGTTCCAGAAGCGTTCCGGCGAGGTGGTCAAGCGGTTTCATGTGCGCATTGACAGCCGCCGGGAAGGTGAGCGGCTGATTCTCGACGAGCACTTCGTGTACAGCGACGGCACGCGCCAGCAGCGCACTTGGACCTTGGTGCCGGACGGGCCTGGGCGCTGGCGGGGCACGGCCGGCGACGTGATCGGCGAGGCCCGCGGCGAAGTGGCGGGCAATGCGCTGCGCTGGCGTTACCGGCTGGACTTGCCGGTGGACGGCAAGCACTGGGAGGTGGACCTGGACGACTGGATGTACCTGATGGATGACGACACGCTGATCAACCGCTCGAGTATGAGCAAACTAGGTGTGGAGATCGGCCAGATCACGCTGTTCTTCCGCCGCCTGCCGGAGGCTACGCCATGAACCTGAATGCATTGGCCCAGCACGTGGATGCTGGCGAAATCGAAGAGCTTGAAGTGCTGTCGCTGGAAGGCGGCTTCTACGTTTTGCGTGCCATTACCGCAACCGGCCCGGTTACCCTGAGCGATGCACAAGGGCAGCCTGTGCGGCTGCGCTCCACAACCGAACTGCGCGATTTGCTGGCCGACATGGCCGAGGTGCCATGCGTGCTGGTGCAGCAGTCGGTGCATGATGAGATGTGCGGGCAACGTGACGGCCCCATTGTACCGTTGCGGGTGCCGATTACCCTGGCCAGCCAGTGGTAGGCCGCCCCGTGCGCCTGGGCCTGGTGCTGGGTGACCAGTTGTCGCTGGAGCTGCCAAGCCTGAAGGCACTGAACCCTGCCCAGGACGCCATCCTGATGGCAGAGGTGGAGGGCGAAGCGCGCTATGTGCCCCATCACCCGCAAAAGATCGTGCTCGTTTTCAGCGCCATGCGCCACTTTGCCCAGGTGCTGCGCGAGCGCGGCTGGCAAGTGCACTACGTACCGATCGATGACAGCGACAACAGCGGCACCATCGTCGGTGAGCTGCGCCGCTGGCGAGAACGGCTTGGCGCGGCGCAGATCGACCTCACCGAATGTGGCGAGTGGCGGCTCGAGCACGCGTTGCGCGAGTCCGGGCTGCCCTTGACGTGGCACCGCGACACCCGCTTTCTGTGCTCGCGTGAGGCCTTCGCGCGCTGGGCCGAGGGTCGCCGGCAACTGCGCATGGAGCATTTCTATCGCGGTATGCGCAAGCGGTGCAGCCTGCTGCTGGAGCCCGATGGCAGCCCTGCCGGGGGCACTTGGAACTTCGACAGTGAAAACCGTAAACCACTGCCTCGCCACCTGGGCGCTCCGTTCGCGGCGCGCTTTACGCCCGATGCCATTACCCTGGCGGTGATGGCGCTGGTACGCCAGCGCTTCGGCGACCACTACGGCGAGATAGACGGGTTCGAGTACCCCGTCACCCATCAGCAGGCGCTTGAACTGTGGCAGCACTTTCTCGACTTCGGTCTGGCGGCATTCGGTGACTACCAGGACGCCATGGCCGAAGGTGAGCCGTATCTTTTCCATTCACGCATCAGCGCGGCCCTGAACATCGGCTTGCTCGATGTGCGGCAGTTGTGCGAAGACGTGCAACAGGCCTGGCGCGAAGGCAGGGTGCCGCTGAACGCCGCCGAAGGCTTCATCCGCCAACTGATCGGTTGGCGTGAATATGTCCGCGGTGTGTATTGGCTGCGCATGCCCGACTACGCCACATTGAACCACTTCAGCAACGCCCGCGGCTTGCCCGAGTTCTACTGGACCGGCAACACCCGCATGCGCTGCATGGCGCAAGCGATAGGGCAAACGCTGCGGCTTGGGTACGCGCACCACGTGCAGCGGCTGATGGTGACCGGCAACTTTGCGCTGTTGGCAGGCATCGCGCCTGCCGCCATCTGTGAATGGTACCTGGCGGTTTACATCGATGCGTTCGACTGGGTCGAACTGCCCAACACGCTTGGCATGGTGATGCATGCCGACGGTGGCTACCTGGGCTCCAAACCGTATTGCGCCAGCGGGCGCTACATCCAGCGGATGTCCGACCACTGCAAGGCCTGCAGCTATCGGGTAGACAAGGTGGTGGAAGCCGATGCCTGCCCGTTCAATGCGCTGTACTGGCATTTTCTTATGCGCCACCGTCAACGCCTGTCGGCCAACCCGCGCCTGGCAATGGTCTACCGCAACCTCGACCGCATGGCTGCCGCGCGCCGTGATGGTGTGTGGCAACGTGGAGAGCAGTTGCTCGCCGACCTGGATGCAGGCAGGCCGCTGTGAAGAAGCAAAACCTGCCAAGCAAGCTGTGCGTGGTGTGTGGCCGGCCATTCGCCTGGCGCAAGCGCTGGGCGCGTTGCTGGGACGAGGTGCGTTATTGTTCCGAGCGCTGTCGCCGATCAGCGCCACGCGGCCAGGCGCACCAGCAAGGACAGGGCCAAGGCCCAGATCGGCACTAGAATCAGGGTGGTTGCCAAAGGCCCCAGGGGCAGCGTGACATCGGCCAGCCTCGCGCCGCCCAGATACGCCAGGGGGCCGGCAACCGCGCCGACCACGGCACCGCGCAAAAACGGCCGGCCTGCCCAGGCCAGGCTATGGCGCAAACCGCTGGCCAGCACCAACCACATCGATGCCAGCCACAAGGGTAACGGCCAGGCATGAAAATCAAATACGCCAAAACTGCCTAGCAGGCTGTCCAGCAGGCAGCCAACCAGGGTTACGCGTAACAGCGCCCAAGCTTCTGCCCGCGGCTGTGTGCATGTCCACAGGTGTAGCGCCAGGCCCACAGGTATCAGCACCAGCACCCAAGGTGTGCTGGCACCCCATATGCACAACCACCAGCCCAATTGCAGCCACAGCGCATTGGCAACCTGGCCGCGGGTAACCATCACGCTGGTACAGGCAGCGGCGCGCGACGCGCGTTCGGCGCCGCCCACAACAGCTGCGCCACGCCAATGGCACGCTCCTCGAAACCGCCCTGGCAGTAGCACAGATAAAACTCCCACAGGCGCTGGAACGTCTCGTCATAACCCAACGCCGCGAGCGCGGCGCGCGACTGCTTCAGGTTGTCGTGCCAGTGCCGCAGCGTCAGGGCATAGTCGACACCGAAATCCTCCATGTGAACCAGGTTCAGCGCTGTCTGGCGGCTGGCCGTATCGACCAGCACGCTGAGCGAGGGCAGGGCGCCGCCGGGGAAAATATAGCGCTGGATGAAGTCCACCGAGCGCCGTGCCTGAGCATAGCGCTGGTCGCGAATGGTGATCGCCTGGATCAGCATCAGGCCATCGGGCTTGAGCAACGCTCCACATTGGCGGAAGTACGTGGGCAGGTAGCGGTGGCCTACAGCCTCGATCATCTCGATCGACACCAGCTTGTCGAATGTGCCGCGCAGGTCGCGGTAGTCCTCCTGCAGCACCGTGATCTGCCGCTCCAGCCCCAGGTCTTTGACCCGTTGCAGGGTATGGCTGTATTGCGCCTGGGACAGGGTGGTGGTGGTGACCCGGCAACCATGATGGCTGGCCGCATGGATGGCAAGGCTGCCCCAGCCAGTGCCGATCTCCAGCAGGTGGTCTTCCGGGCCCAGTTCAAGCTTTTCGCAGATGCGTTGCAGCTTGCGAAGCTGGGCCTGTTCAAGGGGTTGGTCGGGGTGCTCGAACTGGGCAGCCGAGTACATCATGGTCGGGTCCAGCAGCTGTTCGAACAATGCGTTGCCCAAGTCATAATGGGCCAGTATGTTGCGTCGCGCACCGCGCCTGCTGTTGCGGTTGAGCCGGTGCAGCAGGCGCAGGGCAGGCCGGCCCAACCGCGCCAGGCCCCCTTCGAGGGCGTCGAGCACCTCGAGGTTGGCGACGAACAACCGCGTGACCAGGGCCAGGTCCGGGCTGCGCCAGTAACCATGGATATAGCCCTCACCGGCACCGATCGAACCATTGCTCGCCAGCAGGTTCCAGGCAGCATCATCGAGAATTTCCACCTCCGCCTGCAGGGCACTGGCGGCATCACCGAAGGCCCATTGTTGACCATGGCAGAGCACACGCAGGTGGCCATGGCGCAACTTGCCCAGTTGTGCCAGCACAGCGTTGCGCGCCAGCGCGCCCAACCAAGGGGCGATGCCTGCTGACTTGCTAACGCTCAGGGTGGGATTGGACATGATCGGAGTCCTCGCAAGGTTGGCCAAGTGCCAGGTCGCCCTGGCTGGCGGTGTGGTCGTGAATAGGCGTGCGCTTGCAGAACAGGCGCAGGGCTTGCCAGTAGATGCCCGTCAGGGTGCGCAGGCTCATCCAGGGGAAGGCCAGGATGTAGCGGTGCAAGGCGGGACGGTCCAAGGGTTGGCGCCGTAGTGCCAGGTCGGCTTCGAAGACCTTGTGGCCGCTTTGCCAGTTTTCCATGTGGATGCGCACCCGGCTCTCGTCGAGGTGGAAGCGCAAGCGGTAGTCCATGTCCAGCGGCATGAACGGCGACACGTGAAAGGCCTTGTTCACCGCGAACGGCTGCGCCAGCCCGCCCTGTACGGGCAGCACATAGTGGAAGCGCTCTCGCCAAGGGGTGTTGCGTACTTCCAGCAGGATTGCCGCCAGGTGCCCATCGCGGTCGTGGCAGAAGTAGAAACTCACCGGGTTGAACGCCAGTCCCCAGCAACGCAGCTGGGTCAGCAGGCGTACCGGCCCTTCCGGCACCTGGCCCGTGGCTCGGCCCACCAACCGCCGCGCGGCGCCGGCCAGCGATTGCCCTTGGCCGGTAAAGGCCGGCAGGTAATCGGTTTCACGGAAGCTCAGCGGCGCCAGGCGCGAGCGCCGTAACCAGCGCGACAGGGTCATCAGCCAGGCTTGCTCGTCCAGGTCCAGGTAGAACATGCCGACTTGGTAGCGGAAGGCGTGCGGCCGCGGGCTCAGGCGCCGGTGGCTGAGCCAGCCCAGGCACAGACCGCTGTTCATAGCTGTTCCCCGAAATGGCTGGCCACCTGCAGCGCGCTGGTGACGCCGTCCTCGTGAAAGCCGTTGCCCCAGTAGGCCCCGCAGAAATAGCTGTGCTGACCGCCTTGCAGCTGCGCATGCCGGGCCTGTGCGGCCAGCGCCGCCAGGCCGTATTGCGGGTGGGCGTAACTGAAGCGGGCGATGATCTGGGCGGGGTCGATCAGGGCGGTCTGGTTCAGGCTCACGCAGAACGTCACCGGCGCCTGCAGGCCTTGCAGGATATTCATGTTGTAGGTCAGCGCGGCCGGTGCCTGACCGTCGCCGGCCAGGCGGTAGTTCCAACTGGCCCAGGCTTTGCGCCGGCGGGGCAGCAGGCGGGTGTCGGTGTGCAGCACCACATCATTGTCGGCGTAGCCGATGGCGCCCAGTACTGCCTGCTCCTGTGTACTCGGTGCCTGCAGCAGGGCAAGGGCCTGGTCGCTGTGACAGGCGAATACCACTTTGTCGAAGCGCTCGGTGCCGGCAGCGCTGTGCAGGGTCACCCCATCCTGGTCTCGGTCGACCCGGTGAACCTTGCAGTCAAGCCGTACTTGTTCGGCAAACCGCCGGCTCAGCGGGCCGATATAGCTGCGTGAACCACCTTCTATCACCCGCCATTGCGGCCGCTTATTGACCGACAGCAGGCCGTGGTTGCGGCAAAAGCGCACGAAGAACTGCAACGGAAAAGCCAGCATGTCGGCCCGGGACATCGACCAGATCGCCGAGCCCATGGGCACCACGTAGTGATCGACAAAACGTTGCCCGTAGCCTTGCGCCTGAAGATAGCTGCCCAGCGTGGTGTGATCGTCTATTCGCCCTGCATCCAGGTCGGCGATAGCCTGCCGGTTGAAGCGCAGGATTTCGCGCAGCATCCCCCAGAAACCCGGTGACAGCAGGTTGCTGCGTTGTGCGAACAGGGTGTCGAGGCTATGACCGTTGTATTCCAGGCCGCTGAGCGGGTCGTTTACGGAGAAGCTCATCTGCGTGGGTTGTGAGCCCACATCCAGTTGCTCGAGCAAACGAATGAAGTTCGGGTAGGTCCAGTCGTTGAACACGATGAAGCCAGTATCGATGGCATAGCGCTCGCCTGCCCAGTCCACGTCCACGGTGTGGGTGTGGCCGCCGACCCAGCTCGCGGCTTCGAACACCGTGACCGCGTGGCGACGGGAGAGCAGGTAGGCACAGGTGAGGCCGGCAATGCCGCTTCCAATAATGGCGATGCGCATGGGTCAGTCCTGTTCGTGGCGGGCCAAGCGCAGGCCCAGGGCCAGGCGCAGACGCGGGGGCAGGGCCCCGAGCACACGCAGGCCCCAGGTGAAAAGGCTCGGGAAGTTGATTTCAAGCGGGCGCCGGGGCAAGCGCTTGGCAATATGTTGTGCCGCGCGCTCGGCAGACCACAGTTGCGGCATGGGGAAGTCGTTGCGGCGGGTCAACGGCGTATCGACAAAGCCCGGGCTGACCAACGTCACGTCGATACCCTCGCGTGCCAAGTCGATCCGCTGCGACTCCACCAGGTAACGCACGGCTGCCTTGGACGCCCCGTAGGCTCCGGCACGGGGCAAGGCCAGCCAGGTTACCGAACTGCCGACCACCACCAGGTGCGGGCGCACGCCTGCCCGCAGCAAGGGCAGGGCGGCGGCCAGGCAGTTGCTCACGCCCAGCAGGTTGGTGCGTACCACGCGTTCGACAAGCGCCGGGTCGAAGTGGCCGGGCTCCAGGTATTCACAAGTGCCTGCATTGAAGACCGCCATGTCCAGCCCACCCCAGGCTTGCTCGATGCGGGCGGCCATCTGTGCCACTTGTGCAGCGTCGGCAATGTCGCCCTCGGCCAACAGCACCTGCCCCGGATACCGCTCGGCCAACGGCAGCAGTGCCTGGCTGCGACGGCCACCCAACGCGACCTGGTGCCCTTGTTCCAGCAGCGCTTGCGCAAGGGCTGCGCCAAGGCCACTGCTAGCGCCTGTCAGCCAGCAGCGGCTCATGCCAGCCTGCCTTTGAGCCAGCGAATGGCCCCGCCCATCAGTGGAACGTGCTCATACAACAGGGCGCCGGCGTCGAAGAAATCCTGGTGAAAATGGACGCGGTCACGCCACTGCAGAAAACTGCAGCCTTGCACCGTTATCGGTGCCCCCCGTGCCAGCCGTGGGTGACGAAACTCGAGGGTCCAGCGCAGGTAACCCTGGCCAGGTAGCACCTCGTCCGCCGCGGCGAAGGCATAGCGGATATCGCGGGCATTGGCGTACAACTGGGCGAAATAGGCCTGCAGGGCGTCGAGCCCGTGAATTTGATGCAGGGGGTCGCGGAAGACAACGTCTTCGCTGTACAGGGTGTTCAGTGAATCGAGGCTGTCCACGTCAAGGTGGGCAAAGCGTTCGGCGAACTGCTGCAGGTAAGCGGACATGCTCGGCTCCGGACAATCCTGTACAACACCCGATTGTTGTACAGGTATACTCGAAGCCTACGACAAAAATTGTACAAGTCAAAGTTTTTGTATAGCTATTTCAGCTTTCGCGTTGCGCCAGCTGTTGCCGCAGTTCAGCGACCTCGGCTTCCAGCGCCTTGATCCGCGCCTCGGCCTCTACCTGCCGGGAAACATCGTGCTGAATGCCGATGTAGTAGGTCAGTTGATCCGCCTGGTTGAATACTGGGCTGATGGACAATTCGTTCCAGAACGGGCTGCCGTCCTTGCGGTAGTTGCGCAGGACTTCCCGGCACGGCTTGCCGTCACGAATCGCCTCGCGGATGCGCTGTACGGCTTCCTGGTCATGGTCGGCGCCCTGCAAGAAGCGGCAGTCCTGGTACAGGATGTCCCTGGCCTGGTAGCCCGTCAGCCGCTCGAAAGCTGTGTTGGCATAGATGAGGATGCTGTCTTCGCCTTCCTGCTCGGCTACGACGATGCCGTCGTTGGATTGCTCGACCATCAGTTGCAGGAGTTTTGCAGTGATCATGTAGCGCTACCTACGCAAATGTCATGTTCAGTAAGCGCAGCGTAGCCTCTGTGCAGGGCTTCGCGCGCAGTTTGCTGCATGATGACCCAGTTCGGCACTGCGCAGAAGGTGTGTATCGGTTTAGAATGGGGCACTTCCCGGACGACCCGTGCAATGACTGATACTACTCAAGCCGACCTGCTGCCCATGCGCGATGTGGTTACCCTGACGGGCATCAACCCGGTGACCCTGCGCGCCTGGGAGCGGCGCCACGGCTTGCTCCGCCCGCAGCGCACCGACGGTGGTCACCGGCTGTACACGGCCGAGGATGTGCAGCGTATCCGCGACATTCTGCACTGGACCAACCATGGGATGCCGATCAGCAAGGTCGGTGAGCGCCTCGCCGCCCAGCCGAAAGCCGCCATGCAGTCGGATTCGGCCTTTGCCGAATGGCGCGCAGCGCTGCTGCGTGCTACCCAGGCGTTCGATGCCCAAGCGCTGGATGCGCTGCATGGCCAGTTGTTCACGTTGTTGCCCAAGGCGACGGTGCTGCGCGAAGTGCTGATGCCGGTCTGGCAGCAACTGGCTGCCGGGCGAGCCTTCGGCCAACGCAGCCAATGGGTGTTCTTCGATAATTTCTTGCGTGCGCGCCTACTGATGCGCCTGCAGATGAACCAGGCCAATGCGCCGCGCGTGATAATGGCGGGCACTGAAGGGCATGCTGAAGCGCAGTTGCTGTGCACCGGTCTGTTGCTGAGCAGCGAGCAACAGCGCATTGACGTGCTTGGCTGTGATCAGCCACTGGAAGAGCTGGCGCTGGTCTGCGCCGCCGTGCAGCCTGCAGCGTTGGTGATTGCCGCACAGGGCTCGGTGAGCGCAACAATGGCCCGCCAGCTGCGCGCCTTGCAGATGGATGTCGCGTGCCCGCTGGCGTTGGTCGGTGCGGACCTAGCCGGGTCACAATCGGTCTTGCAAGGCATACCCCTGCGGCTGCTGGATGAACAGGGCGATGACCTTGCCGGGGTGCTGAGTGCCTTGCTGGCAGGCCGGTTGGAGCTTTGAGCACCCGCTGCATGACCGGGTGCGCAAAACTCACAGCATCAACGCGACCTCAGCCTGCCTTGGCTGACGCGGTTCATTCGCTCAGTGCTTTGATCAACTGATCGTTGAAGGCTGGGATATCGTCCGGCTTGCGGCTGCTGATCAGGTGGCCGTCTACCACCACCTTCTCATCCACCCACTCGCCCCCGGCGTTGCGAATATCGTCCTGCAAGGTCTGGTAGCTGGTCATCCGCTTGCCCTTTACCAGGCCCGCCGATATCAGCAGCCAGGCCCCGTGGCAGATTACTGCCAGTGGCTTGTTTGCCGCAGCGTGGCTTTTTACCAGCGCTTGCGCGCCCTCGATCAGGCGGATGGTATCGGAGTTCTGCACCCCGCCCGGCAACACAATGGCGTCGTACAGGTCCACCTGCGCGCTGTCGAAGGTGGCATCCACGGTAAACTCGTCAGCCGGTTTGTCATGGTTCCACCCGCGTACCGTGCCGTCCTTTTCGCTCAGGATATCGACCACCGCGCCTGTTTGTTCCAGGGCTTCACGTGGGCCGGTCAACTCGACCTGTTCAAAACCGTCAGTTACCAGGAATGCCACGCGTTTGCCATTCAGTTTGTCGTACATCGTGATTCTCCGTTTTCGATAGGCCTGAGAAGGAGGCCATCGTCACGCCGTGAAGTTCCAACGCAATTCACCGGCGGTGCTGGCTGATGACATCGCATCCATGCCCCCGAAACAAAACTGAACGCTGAGGTGCGGCCGCCAGTCGTACCGCTAACTTTCATGAAAAAGGATGTTGGCGATGAAGACGATGACTCGACTGTTCACTGGCCTGGCGCTGGCGACCGCGCTGGGCAGTACGGCGGCGTGGGCGGACCAGCCTGGTGCTGACTGGAAGGTGAGCAAAGACCAGGCGGAAGCGACGCTGAAGGGCGCTGGCTACACGCAAATCACCAAGATCGAGGCCGATGACGGCCATTGGGAAGGTGAGGGCATCAAAGCCGATGGCAAGCAGTACGAGTTCAAGGTCGATCCGCGCGACGGCAAGGTCGTCAAGGACGAACTGGATAACTGATCCAGAGCGGGTGTTGCTCACTGAGCGGCCCGTGCCTGGCGCACGGGTTTTTTTTGGGGCCGGTTCCTGCGTCGTTCTGTTGCGCAGTGGCCGGCCGCTCTCTACCGCCGATGCACCCGGACTGAACATCGCGCGCTCGAGGTGCTCTCACCCTTAATGATTGAGCGAGGGCAGCGCCATGAGTATCGAACGCAGCATTCCCGAGCTGGCAGCGTGGTACGCGCAGTACGACGACGTCAGTTACCGCAGCGAATCGCCAGACGCCTACCACCATGAACTGCTGCGCACCGCCGAGGCACTGCGCGACGATGGCACACTCGACTGGGACGACTGGCTGGCGCTCAAGGCACTGGCTGACGAAGCCCATGTGCGAGCGGTGGAAGACGCAGTTCAGGCCCATGTGAATGACCCTGACGCATGAAAAGCCTCCGCATCGCCACGTTCAACATCAATGGCATCAGCAGTCGCTTGCCTGCGTTGCTGGAGTGGTTGAAGCGCGAACGGCCCGACATCGCCTGCCTGCAGGAGTTGAAGGCCGCCGATCACAAGTTTCCGCGCCAGGAAATTGAAGCGGCAGGTTACGGCTGTGTTTATCAGGGCCAGCCCGCCTGGAACGGCGTGGCCATTCTGGCGCGTGACAGCGAGCCGCTGGAGGTGCGACGTGGCCTGCCAGGCATGGAGGACGACACCCAGAGCCGTTACCTGGAAGCAGCGGCGCATGGGCTGCTGGTCGGGTGCTTGTATCTGCCCAACGGTAATCCGCAGCCTGGGCCGAAATTCGATTACAAGTTGCGCTGGTTCGAATGCCTGATCCAGCATGCGCAAACGCTGTATGCCAATGGGCACCCAGCGCTCCTGGCGGGTGATTTCAACGTGGTGCCCACGGACCTGGACATTTACGACACACGTTCCTGGCTCAAGGATGCCTTGTTGCAGCCAGAGTCTCGTGCCTGTTTCGAGCGTCTGCTGACGCAAGGTTGGACGGATGCCGTTCGCCACCTGTACCCGGACGAGCGCGTGTACACCTTCTGGGATTACTTCCGCAACCACTGGGCACGTAACGCCGGGCTGCGCATCGACCACCTGCTGCTCAACCGCGAGCTCGCCCCTTACCTGAAAGGGGCGGGGGTAGATGCCTGGGTGCGCAATGAGGCCAAGGCCAGCGATCACGCCCCTGTGTGGGTCGAATTGGGCGGCCGCCGCCGTAACTGAGGCAACGGGCAAAGCGCTCTGCCTCGGTGGCTACCGGAACAGCCGAGGCCCATTCCGGTAGCGCAGTCACGTGGTGCGTTATTTCTTGCCCGGCAGCACCGAGCTGAGCACCTGTTTGGCCGCCTGCACGATGACCCCGGCCTGGTCAGGGTCACCCTTGAGCAGGCTGCTGGCGAAGTTCTTGGCCTGCTCCAACTTGATGTGTGGGGGCAGGGGAGGCACATTCGGGTCGGTCTTGAACTCGATCAGCACAGGCCGGTCAGCCGCCAGCGCCCGCTCCCACGCGTCGGCGATATCCTCCTCTCGCTCCACGTAGATACCCTGCAGGCCGATGGAGATGGCGAACAGGTGATAAGGCACATCAGGAATTGACTGTGAAGCCTCGAACTTCGGGTCGCCTTCCATGACCCGTTGTTCCCAGGTGACCTGGTTGAGGTCTTCGTTGTTGAACACCGCGCAGATCCACTGGGGGTTGTCCCATTGCTGCCAGTACTTGGCAACGGTAATCAGCTCGGCCAGGTTGCTCATCTGCATCGCGCCGTCACCTACCAGCGCGATCACGCCACGCTGCGGGTGGGCGAACTTGGCGGCGATGGCATAAGGTACCGCCGCGCCCATGCTCGCCAGGCCCCCTGACAACGAACACTGCATGCCTTGGCGCACCATGAGGTCGCGGGCATACCAGTTGGCGCAGGAACCCGAGTCGCTGGTGACAATGGCATGGTCGGGCAGGCGCGGGGAGAGTTCGTGCACGACCCGCTGCGGGTTGATGGGGTCTGCCTTGGCCATGGCCCGCTTGGCCAAGGTCTTGTCCCACTTGCCGCGCCAGCCTTCGACCTTGGCCCGCCAGCGCCGATCGGTCTTGTGCTCCAGTAGCGGCAGCAGGGCCTGCAGTGTTTCGCTGGCATCCCCCACCAAGTTGACTTCCATCGGGTAGCGCAAGCTGAGCATGTCTGGCTGCAGGTCGATCTGCACGCCACGGGCCTGGCCTTCCTTGGGCATGAATTCGGCGTAGGGGAAGCCGGAACCGATCATCAGCAAAGTGTCGCATTCGTTCATCAGGTGCGCACTGGGCTCGGTGCCTAGCAGGCCTATCGCCCCGGTCACCCACGGCAGATCGTCGGGCAATACCGCCTTGCCCAACAGCGCCTTGGCCACGCCAGCACCCAGTGCTTCAGCCACCGCCACCACCTGTTCGCTGGCCTGCAGCGCGCCTGCACCCACCAGTATCGCCACCTTGCGCCCCGCGTTCAGCACCTCGGCGGCGCGCTGCAGGTCGGCTGCGAACGGGACCACCTTGGGCTTGCTGTAGCCAACGCCGGAGTGCACGGTGCCGTGGGCCCGCGGTGGGTCCTCATAAGGCAGGTCCTGCAAGTCGTTGGGGAGAATGACAGCGGTAACCCGGCGCTCGCCGACGGCAGTGCGTACCGCGCGGTCAAGCAGGTGCCGCACTTGCGCTGGGGTTGACGCCTGCTGCACGAAGGCCCCGGCAACGTCCTTGAACATCGACACCAGGTCCAGCTCCTGCTGATAGTGCCCGCCGAGCGCGGCGCGCGCCTGCTGGCCTACAATCGCCAGAACCGGCTGGTGATCCATGCGCGCATCATACAAGCCCGTCAGCAGGTGCGAAGCGCCTGGGCCGGAAGTTGCGATGCACACGCCAAGTTCACCGGTGAACTTGGCGTGTGCACTGGCCATGAATGCGGCCATTTCCTCATGGCGTGCCTGCACGAACTGGATCTTGCCCTCAGCCCGCCGCAAGGCACCGAACACCCCGTTGATACCGTCGCCAGGGTAGCCAAAAATACGCCGCACACCCCATTGGTACAGACGCTCCACCAGAAAGTCACCCACTGTGCTGCTCATCATGTTCCCCCTAGGCGTGATCGATAGGGGTCTGGACTGGGCAGCGGGCGGTAAAGTTTCAAGTGAGTGCGCGCGGGCCACCCGAGTGGGCACATACCGCGCTACGGCTGGCTGGCTCAACCACCGGCGCCATTCCCGCCGCTGCCACCTGTTCCAGATCCGCCACCCTGACCCGTTCCGGTGCCGTTCCCTGTCCCGCCACTACCCGAGCCCTGGGTGGTGCCATCTCCACCTGTTTTATCCGTGTCATTGCTGTCGGTACCGCCGGCGCCGGTACCCATGCCATCGCTTGGTGTGCCGGACCCGGTAGCGCCGCCGTTGCCGTTCATGTGGCCGCTGTCATCCGTGTGGGTAGCAGGGGCACGCTGGTCATTCATGTCGGTGGCGGCCAGGGCCAGCGGCGCACTGGCTCCAAGGCATAGTGCCAAAAACAGCGCGTGGGGCTTGAAAGTCTTCATGGTGAGTCTCCAGCAAGGTTGATCACCTCTAATTGGTCCTGGTCGGCGCACCCTCCGTGCGTAGCGCGCGACGGATGGTGCATGGCTGGGTTCAACCGTCGGACTGCTCCTCAGGCGGAACCTGGCCTTCCGGCCAATCGGGCGCTTGCACCGGTGGCTCGGGTTCGGGTACCGGCTCGCCGGGGTTGTGGGGTATCTCGTCAACATAGGGGTCGGGATGAGAAGGGTCGATCATGGTGGTTCTCCTGAGGGTGAGTGGGTACGGCGTTAGGCGGTGTGGCCGCGTTGACCGTTCCATTCAATCTGCCCATGGGAACACGAACTGACCACTCGGCAACGCCGGCACTGGGCCTTGAGGGAAGGCAAATCAAACTTTTGCCAGCCTGCATGCTCTTCTGAATACACCTGACGTAGCTGAGGAGAAACTCATGAAACACACCGATGGCAAGACCGGCGACAAGGTTCCACGCGCCGTTTCCTCGGAAGAGGCACAACGTGGCGAGCAGGTGCCTGGCCCTGTGCTTGAGAAACCCGACCCCAAGACCGAAGCGGTAGACAAGGTGATTACGCCCACGTCCATCAAAGAGCAGGAAGCAGAAACCGAGGCCATCAAGCGGCAGTTGGCGCAGGTCGATGGAAAGCTGCGCGAATGATCAAACGCACGTCACGGTTCTGATCAGGACCACGTATCCAGCCCTGGGGCAGGCCGATATCTGGATTTTCTCCACCCATCGGCTCGCCCGAATTGATGGCTCAGCGCTCAACCATCCCGATGAAAAGGAACAGCTCAATGCCTACCGCAGCAGGCAAGATTCGCTATGGCGTAGTGGCCGGTGGTTCGATTTCCCAAGGCGCGTTCATGCCCGGCATCGGCCAGACCGACAACTCGGTAATCACCGCACTGGTCACCGGCGATGCGCAGAAGGCATCTCACCTGGCCGCCCAATATGGGCTCAAAGCCTATGCCTACGAGGAGTATGCGACGCTGTTAAGCGCCGGTGAGGTGGACGCGGTGTATGTTGCTACACCTAATTTCCGCCATCGCGAGTTTGTGATCCCCGCACTGGAGGCCGGTATCCACGTGCTGCTGGAAAAGCCGATGGGCACCAGCGAGGCGGATTGCAAAGCGATGATCGAGGCGGCGAACCGCTCGGGGGCAAAGCTGATGATTGCCTACCGCTTGCACTGCGAGCCTGGCACGCTGGACATGATCGAGCGTGTGCATGCTGGCCATTTCGGCGACCCGCGGTTGTTTACCTCGACCTTCACCCAACGGGTCAAACCTGGCAACCACCGGGCACAGAACGGTTTTGCTGCCGGGCCGGTGCCCGACATGGGCCCTTATCCGCTGAACATGGTCCGCCAGTTGTTCAATGCCGAACCGATCGAGGTCAGCGCAGTGGGGGTCCACTCGCCGGGCAGCACCCTGCAAACCTGGGACACGGTCACTGTGAGCCTGCGCTTTCCCGAAGAGCGGCTGGCGCAGTTCACCGTCAGCTACACGTTGCCAGACACCGAACGCTTCCAGCTGTTGGGTACAGAAGGCGAGATCGAAGCTTCGCCTTGCTTCGGCTACGGGGAAGGGGTCGCTATCAGTTACCGTGCCACGATCGGTGGCGAAACGCGTGTGCACGTCAACCCGATTGTCGACCAGTTTGCCGGGGAGACCGCTTATTTCTCCGACTGCATTCTGCGCAACGAAATGCCGGAACCTGACGGTGACGAAGGCTGGCGCGACGTGCGGGTAGTGGCGGCAATCGAGCGCGCCTTGCTGACTGGCCAGCCACAACGCCTGGAGCCGTTGCCTGCGCGTGCGTTCGCCCGTCGGCGTGAGCAGCGCCGGGCCTTTGCGCTGGCAGAGGCGGCACCTATGATCAACACTGAATCGCCTACTGAATAAAGCCGGTGGCTGCGCGCCCGGGGAGGGCGCGCAGGCCAAGGTCATGCCGCTCGCTGCTCTTCCTTGAGCAATTTCTTCTGCGCCTCCATGGCCCGCCCCATTTCCTCCAGCTCCTGCTTGCCCAACAGCTTGCGGGCAGTGGGGAACAGCTCGCTTTCTTCCTCCTCAATATGGTGTTCGAGCAGCTCCTTCATCACTTTGACCCTGCCGGCGAACTCCACAGTGCCGGTTTCGGTGTGCAGCAAGTCCGGGATGACCAGCGAGTCGACAGTGCGGTGTTCCTCTTTGGCCTCGTAATACATCTTGGCCTCTTCCTTGCCGCCGGCCTGCTTGATCGCCGGGTACAGGATCTCTTCTTCCAGGGCCGTGTGGATGTCGAGTTCCTGCTTGATCCGTGCAAGCAGCTCGGCACGCTTCTTTACCGCGCGCTCGGTAGTCGAGGACAGTTCTTCGAGCAGTTTCTTCACCAACTGGTGGTCCTGGATCAACAGTTCGATTGCGTTCATGTGGTACCCCTCATAGGCGGGAAAAAGGTCACGGTCGTGAAGTGTTGAGCCAGCGCCAAGCGGCAAGGTTCAATGCGGTTGATCAGCGAACCGGCGTACTGAGCAGGGGAATGACCAAGTGGTCAAAAATTTCTGAATTTTCTAGCGTCGGTTCACTCCATTAGTCTGAATCGATGGAGGAGAGTCCAATGGCAGGGCAGCAGTTGTATGTGATCGAGTATGAGCTTCACGGTGAATTTCGCACCTTCATCATCCGCCTGGGGCGTATGGACAACGCCGAGGCCTGGCACTGGGCGAGCTGTGATGCAGGCGTAGGAATTATTCCCCGCTTTGGCCAGCACACGATCAAGAAGGTCAGCCGCCCCATGGCTGAGCGCTATGGCATCGGGAATGTGCGCTGGCGCGCCTCGGGGGATGGCCCGGAGTTCGTTGCCCAGCCCATTGATGTGAAGAAGTTCTCGAATGGCGGGCCGGGCAAAAGCTGAGACCGCCCGCACGCCGCCTGCCGTTGATCCTGCTTTGGCAAGACCCGCTGAACTTCGTCGGGGGCTACAGATTCATGTTACCGGCCCTCATTAACACCACACAGCAGAGGATAAGCACCATGACAGCGTCAGAGAAGGACAAAGCCACCGAGCAGGCCGAAACCACCGGCGAACAGGAGCGCGACAACGATGCCCAGCGCCCGGATGGCTCCGGGGGCACTTCGCATGACTCCACCGCCCAGAAGGAAGCGCGCGAGAAGGGTGAGCACGGCGCCTGAGGCTGGGCGTGCTTGCAACCGCCAGGGTTCATCAGATCTCACCCATCAGGAGCCGACCTGTGCCGCGCATCATAACCCCCACCACGCCGGAGCATGAGGTCAGCGCACACAACGCCCATATGTTCGGCTCACCCAAGGAGCGGCTGGATTTCTATCGCGGTGAAATCCAGTATGAGACCAGTATTCTTGCCAACCGCACCGACGCCTACCTGGCCGCACAGTCATTTCTGGTCATCGCGTTCGTGTCATCGATGGGTAACCTCAACCAGAGCTGGGGCGAAATGTTCACCCTGATGGTCCCGCCGTTTCTGGCCTTGCTTGGCATACTCAGCTCGCTCAATGCCTGGCCCGGTATCCGCGCGGCCTATCGCATCATCGAGCACTGGCAACTCAAACAGAGCCATTTGCTGCGCAGCGAGCCGTTGATGGGCCTGGCCTATGACGAGTCGCCTCTGTTCAGTGAGGCGGAAACATCACAGGCCGGGCACCGCAAGTCGCTGCTGTTCTCGCTGCGTACACCGTGGATATTCCTGGTGTTCTGGCTGATCCTGGGTGCCTATGCGGTGTTCATCCAGCTGGCCTGAGCAACGCCGCCGGTAGCAGACCTCGCCTCAACGATGGCGTGGTAACCCTGTGCCAACGCTCGCGGCCAGGTTACTTGGCGCAGCACCTGGAACCAGTATGACCTTGCGGCAGTCGTGGCTCTTCTGATCGAACATCTTGTAGGCGAAGGCCGCCTCCTCCAGGGCCATGCGATGGGTCACGATGAGTTCGGGTTGCAGGCGCCCGTTCTCGATACAGGCGAGCAGTTCGGGCAGGAACTTCTGCACATGGGTCTGGCCCATCTTGAAGGTCAGGCCTTTGTCGAAGGCATCGCCGAACATGAACCCGTGTACGTACCCGGCGTATACCCCCGGCACACTGACGATGCCCCCGCGGCGTACGGCGGCAATGCTCTGGCGCAGTGCCTTGCCGTTACTGCCCTCGATCTTCAGTGCGGTCAACACCGCTTCGGCGGTACTGCCTTTGGCTTCGAAACCTACCGCGTCAATCACGGCATCTACCCCACGCATACCCGGGGTGAGGCGGATGATGCTGTCGGCCGGGTCGTCGTCGTCCTCGATATTGATCGGCACTACGCCATAGGTGTCGTGGGCGAAGGCCAGGCGGTGCTGGTTGGCATCTACCATGAAGATGGTCTGGGCGCCCAGCATCCGCGCACAGGCGGCACTCAGCAGCCCGACCGGGCCGGCACCGTAGATCGCCAGCGTCGAACCCTGGCCCACCTGGGCGTTGGTAACTGCTTGCCAGGCGGTGGGCAGGATATCGGAGAGGAACAACACCTTGTCGTCGGGCAGCGCTGTCGGCACCTTGAACGGGCCGACATTGGCCTTCGGCACGCGCACATACTCGGCCTGGCCGCCGGGCACGCCACCGTAGAGGTGGCTGTAACCGAACAGGGCGGCGCCGGGTGGGATGCTTTTCTTGTTGACGATGGCGCCGCGGCCTCGGTTGGTGGTTTCGCAGGCGGCGAACTGGTCGAGCTGGCAGAAGAAGCAGCTACCACAGGCGATCACGAACGGGATCACCACGCGGTCACCGACCTGCAAGTGGGTAACCCCGCGCCCGGTTTCTTCGACGATGCCCATGAATTCGTGGCCGAAAATGTCGCCAGGTTTGGTCTCCGGGATCCTGCCGTGGTACAGGTGCAAGTCAGAACCGCAAATGGCTGTGGCGGTGACTCGCAAGATGACGTCGTCGTCGTGCTCGAGGATGGGATCCGGAACATTGTCGACGCGAACGTCCTGTGGCCCGTGGTAAGTCAGTGCTCTCATGGATACGACTCCTGCGGTGGCTGCTTTCAAGATGGTCCATGCCGGGGAACTCGGCAAGTCGGCAACGTTCAGAAACGGCAATTTATTGGCAAATTCGGTGGGCCACATGCGCCGGCAGCGCAGGCCTGGCAGCGCTGCTGTCTGCATTGAGCAATCTGCCCGCTGTCGTTGTCCAGATTGGACCTGCATCGGTAATGATCGAGGAGTTTTCCGTGAGCAGTAAAAAGGCCCGCGTCAGTAACCAGG
This sequence comes from Pseudomonas sp. UBA6699, assembly GCF_002454615.1. Taxonomy (NCBI): domain Bacteria; kingdom Pseudomonadati; phylum Pseudomonadota; class Gammaproteobacteria; order Pseudomonadales; family Pseudomonadaceae; genus Pseudomonas; species Pseudomonas sp. UBA6699. Next base: position 57,080 of record NZ_DKJF01000098.1, on the reverse strand, counting down.
CTTCAGGGGATATTTCCGAGCTGCCCCACGACATGTTCTTCGCGGCCGTGGAAACCACGCGGATGCCCATGATCGTCACCGATCCCAACCGTGACGATAACCCCATCATTTTCGCCAACCGGGCGTTCCTCGACATGACCGGCTATGAGCTGGCAGAGATCCTCGGGCGCAATTGCCGGTTCCTGCAGGGCCCGGAAACCGATACCGAGGTGGTCGCAACCTTGCGCGATAGCATCGAACAGCGTGTGGATATCGCCACGGAAATTCTCAATTACCGCAAGGATGGCTCCAGCTTCTGGAACGCGCTGTTCATCTCGCCGATCTTCAATGAGCGCGGCGACCTGATCTATCACTTTGCCTCGCAGCTGGACGTCAGCCGCCGTCGCGATGCCGAGGACGCCTTGCGCCAGGCCCAGAAAATGGAGGCGCTGGGCCAGCTCACAGGCGGTATCGCCCACGATTTCAACAACCTGTTGCAGGTGATGGGTGGGTACCTGGGGCTGATCGCCAATGAGGCTGACAAGACTCAGGTCGACCTCAATCGCATCCGCCGCAGTGTGGGGCACGCGCAGACGGCGGTGGAGCGCGCCAGCACCCTGACCAAGCAGTTGCTGGCCTTCGCCCGCAAGCAGAAACTGCATGGGCGCGTGCTCAACCTCAACCACCTGGTCGATGACCTGCGGCCCATGATGGAGCGGACCTTCGGCGCCGATGTTCTGGTGGAGTTCGACTTCGAGGCCGACCTGCGCAATTGCCGCATCGACCCCACGCAGGCCGAAGTGGCACTGCTCAATATCTTCATGAACGCGCGCGACGCGCTGATAGGGCGCAAGCGCCCGCACGTGTTCATTGAAACCCGCAATGTGCTGGTCACCGACATCAACCATTCCTTCGACGGCCTTTTGCCCGGCAACTATGTCAGCCTGTCCGTGACCGACAATGGTATAGGCATGCCGGCCAGCATCCGTGACCGCGTCATGGACCCGTTTTTCACCACCAAGGAAGAGGGCAAGGGCTCGGGGCTGGGCCTGTCGATGGTCTACGGCTTCGCCAGGCAATCCGGGGGTGCTGCGCGCATCTACACCGAAGAGGGGGAAGGCACGACCCTGCGCCTGTACTTCCCCGTCGACGACGCCAAGGTCGTCCAGCAGCCCGCCGTGAAGACCGCCGAACGCGGTGGGGGCTCAGAGCGTATCCTCATCGTGGAAGACCGCCCGGATGTGGCAGAGCTGGCAAAAATGGTGCTCGAGGACTACGGCTACGCTGCCGACATGGTGCTCAATGCGCGGGAAGCGTTGAAGCTTAATCCAGGCTGGCGAGCGCTACGACCTGTTGTTCACCGACCTGATCATGCCAGGCGGCATGAACGGCGTCATGCTTGCCCGGGAGGTGCGCAGGCTGCAACCGCAGATCAAGGTGTTGCTCACGACTGGCTATGCTGAAAATTCGATCGAGCGCACCGACATCGGCGGCTCGGAGTTCGAGGTGATATCCAAGCCTTGCCAGCCCCATGACCTGGCCCGCCGGGTCAGGCAGGTGCTGGATGGGCCTACCGGCGTTACCTGAGCCGCGGCCAGCGGCTGCCCGACTGAGCCCTTCCAAGTTATTGAATTGTTTGCACCTGCTTGTGGTCCAACACTTGCGCTAGGGTCATAGGCTCTGTACACCTTCGTCTACAGCTTGGTCCGTGACCTATACCAGCGTCACATGTCGGTGAGCAGCGGCTGCCGACATTGCCAGGATTATGAGGCTCCCACAGAGGTGGATCATGAATAAAGAGGGGGTTGCCGCACCGTCGGCATTGAATACCCGTTCTGAATTACTCTCTATTGCAGATGATTCCTCGGAAAAATTGCGACTTGTGCTGGAGGCAGCCGCTATCGTCGGTACCTGGGTCTGGGATATTCCCAACGATCGGGTCACTGCAGACGAGCGTTTCTCCCGTTCGTTCGGCATTCCTGCGCAGCAGTGTCAGGCCGGCATCCCCTTGGCTGAAGCGTTTTCGGCGATTTACCCCGATGACCGTGCGCGGGTGCATCAGGATATCCAGCGGGCAGTGGCCAACGGCGGAGCGTTTCGCTGTGAATACCGCGTGCGTAACGAGGACGGTGTCTACCACTGGATCGAAGCCAACGGCCATGCCGAGCTGGACCATAGCGGGCGAGCCGTGCGGTTCCCGGGTGTGCTCATGGACATCGAAGCGCGCAGGGCCGCCGAAGCGGAACGCGATCGGGTCTCGGCGCTGTTGCGCACGTTTACGGCCGCCGTGCCGGGCGTGGTCTACGCCAAGGATCTCGACGGCAGGATGCTGATTGCCAACCACGGCGCGACGCAGCTGATTGGCAAACCGCCCGAATTCTACCTGGGCAAGACCGACCTGGAGTTCCTGGAAGACAAGGACCAGGCGCGCCAGGTGATGGAAACGGATCGGATGGTGATGGGCAGCGGCAAGACCGTGCAGGTTGAAGAGCGGGTCGACATGCCCGATGGCTCGGCAACCACCTGGTTGTCAGTCAAGGCCCCGCTGGTCGATGAAGCCGGGCAGATCATCGGCCTGATCGGCTCATCGATTGACGTTTCCGGGCGCAAGCAGGCGGAAGCTGAACTGCTGGAGCTGAACCGCACGCTGGAAAAGCGGGTCAGCGAAGCGGTTGCCGAGCGTGAGGCGGCGCAGGAGGCACTGCGCCAGGCGCAAAAAATGGAGGCCATCGGTCAGCTCACTGGTGGCATCGCCCACGATTTCAACAACCTGCTGGCAGGCATCATTGGCAGCCTTGACCTTGCCCGGATGCGCGGCAAGGCTGGGCGCACTGCAGACGTTGAGCGCTACCTCGAAGTCGCGCACCGGGCAGCGCAGAAGGCCGCAGCGTTAACCCACCGGTTACTGGCGTTTTCCCGTCGGCAGCCGTTGCTGCCCGTGCGCACCGATGTCAATGAGCTGGTCGAGGGTTTGAAGGACCTTATCAGCCGCACGGTCGGACCGTCGATTGCCCTCAAGGTCAATCTGAACGCGCAGTTGGCCGCGTGCCTGGTTGACCCGGTACAGGTCGAAAACTCCCTGTTGAACCTTTGCATCAATGCCCGCGATGCCCTGGCGCAGAAGCCTGGCACGATCACGATCGCTACGGCCAACCATACCTTGGAGGCAGGCCCTGGGCTGGATGCCGAACTGCAGCCAGGCGAGTACCTGACCATCAGCGTCACCGACAACGGTATGGGCATGTGTGCAGATACGCTCGCCAAGGCGTGCGAGCCGTTCTTCACCACCAAGTCGATAGGCGAAGGCACTGGGCTGGGCTTGTCGATGGTCTACGGTTTTGCCAAGCAGTCGGGTGGCCAGGTAAGGATCAGTTCTGAGGAGGGGGTAGGGACGCGGGTTGAATTGTCCCTGCCGGCAGAGAGGGGCCAGCCGCAGTTGGCGGGCCGCGCAGCACTCGAGCATGGCCTGTGTGGCCGGTGGTCTGACCGTACTGTACTGGTCGTTGACGATGAACCCTCCGTGCGCCTGTTCGTCAGTGATGTGCTCGGCGGTTTGGGGTGTACGGTCATCGAGGCGGCGGATAGCCAGGCTGGCTTGCAGCTGCTGTCTTCCGACACACGCATCGATTTGCTGGTAACGGATGTCGGGCTGCCTGGCGGCATTGACGGTCTTCAGATGGCGTCGTCCAGCCGCCAGATTCGCAAGGCGCTGCCCGTTATCTTCATGACGGGTTTCACCAACCCGGCCTTGTTCGAGCACGAGCTTCTGCGCGACCCATCGGCTTTACTGACCAAGCCTTTCGCCGTAGACGAACTGGTGGCCAGGGTACATGCCATGCTAGGCGCGCAGCCCGAACGATAATGCCGGGGTTGGCAGGGCGGCTCTGCCGTCAAAGAATCGGTTTACCACCTGTCACGGCATAGCGCGACCCGCTGATGTAGCTGGCTTCGTCAGATGCCAGCAGCACGTAGATCGGCGCAACCTCGACGGGTTGCCCAGGGCGCCCCATGGGGTAGCCGGAGCCGAAGTTCCGGACCGCCTCGTCGGGCATGGTCGCCGGAATCAACGGGGTCCAGATGGGCCCCGGGGCTACGCTGTTCACGCGAATGCCCTTTTTGCCCAGCAACTGCGCCAGGCCGGCCGTGAAGTTGGCGATGGCACCTTTGGTCGCCGCATACGGCAGCAAGCTGGGGGAGGGGTCGTCGGAGTTCACCGAACTGGTATTGATGATCGAGCTGCCCTTGGGCATGGAAGGCAACGCCGCCTTGCAAATGCGGAAAATGGCGGTGATGTTGATATCGAAGGTTTTCACCCATTCATCATCGTCAATTTCCTCCAGGGTTTCGTGGGCCATCTGGAACGCGGCATTGTTCACCAGGACATCGATGCGGCCAAACCGCTCGACGGTCTTGGCCACGATGGCCTGGCAGTGTTGCTTGTGCGCCAGGTCACCAGGCAGCATCAGGCATTGGCGGCCTGCCGCCTCGACCCAGCGTGCGGTTTCCTGCGCATCCTCATGCTCGTCGAGGTAGCTGATGGCAACATCTGCACCTTCCCGGGCATAAGCGATGGCCACCGCCCGGCCGATGCCACTGTCGGCCCCTGTAATCAGGGCGATCTTGCCTGCAAGCCGGCCATGGCCGGTATAGGACTGCTCGCCGCAATCCGGGTATGGCTCCATCTTGCGCTGCGTACCAGGAACGCTCTGCGGTTGAGACGGGAACGGCGGGGTAGGGTAGTCGCGCATGGTAAAAGCTCCTGCAGTTGAGAATGCTCATACCGGTTCGAGGAGGCTGGTACCTGCGCGTTGGTTCCAATGCGCCGAGGAAGCGACGAGCGGTGCCACCCCCGCTCGTGAACCAAGGCGCGATTGCTTCGCGCTCCGGTCAGAAGCTTTCCAACACGATCTTGCCCCGGGCCTTGCCGCTCTCGATGACGGCGTGCGCACGCCGGAGGTTCTCGGCATTGATTGCACCGAAGTGCTCGCCCAGGGTAGTCCGCAGCACGCCCTTGTCGACCAGGCTGGAGACGCGTTCGAGCAGATGATGTTGCTTGATCATGTCGTCGGTCTGGTACAGCGAGCGGGTGAACATGAGCTCCCAGTGCAGCGACAGTGACTTGCGCTTGAGGGGCACGACATCCAGCTGCGCCGGATCGTCGATCAGCGCCAGCTTGCCTTGAGGGCGAAGCACTTCTACCAACTGGTCCAGGTAGGTATCGGTGTGCGTCAGGCTGATCACATAGTCCACGCACTCGAGTTCATGCGCTGCAAGCTGAGCGGCGATCGGCCGGGTGTGGTCGATGACATGATCCGCACCCAGTTCCTCGATCCACTTTTGGCTTTCAGCCCTGGAGGCGGTACCGATCACCGTCAATTGCGTAAGCTTGCTGGCAAGCTGGATCAGGATGGAGCCCACCCCGCCGGCAGCGCCGACCACCAGCAGGCTTTGCCCTTGGCCAGCCTGCTCTGCGATGCCCAGGCGGTCGAACAGCAACTCCCAGGCGGTGATGGAGGTCAACGGCAACGCCGCAGCATCAGCGTTATTCAGACTACGGGGCTTGTGCCCGACGATACGCTCGTCAACTACATGCAGCTCGCTGTAGCTGCCCGGGCGGTCGATGGCACCGGCGTAGAACACTTCGTCGCCGGGCCGGAACAACGTCACTTCAGGGCCTACCTCGCGCACAACCCCGACAGCGTCCCAGCCGAGCACCTGTGGCTGTTGGCCGCCACGGCTTGCCCGTATTTTCGTGTCGACCGGGTTTACCGCAATGGCCTTGACCTCGACCAGCAGATCCCTGGCACCCGCCTGGGGCGCGGGCAATTCTGTGTCGTAGAGCGACTGTGGGTCCTGAATGGGCAAACCGGGTTGGGTATAGACGACGGCTTTCATGGGTTGTATCCAGAGGCTGGGAAAGTGGGTGCAGGCTAAGCATTTCAAGTGATTGGAAAAACAGCCTGCATGAAGCAAGACTTTCTCTGCAGGCGTGAAAATGCATTGAGGGCCTCGCGACCCGGCCCCGGTTTGCGCTTGCCCTGATGGGGCTGTGAAGTGATCAGACATTCACCTCAATGAATAGATAATGTGCAAATTCTGGAAAATCAGAATAAACAATCGAAAATCTTTTCAGCGGTGGCGTTTTTAGGCAGCACATTCCCCGGCGGGCGCATCATCATATTGACCAGCATCTGGCCTTACACGGGCCGCTTGCCTGCGGGGTGAACCTCACCCCAATCGAACCTCCCAAAAGGAACGCCATCGTGCACCACGTCAAATATGACCTGTCCGAAGCCCAGACCAGCCTTGAGTACATCCTCGAACAAGTCATCTATGGCACGGTGGTTGTCATCGTGCGCAATGGTATTGAAATTGCCCGGGTTACCGCGGTAGAAGGTTTGAGCCAGCGTGCTACGCGGCCCATGGCCACCCCGTATGAGCTGTAGCAACGCTGCAGGGGGCGCCACCCACCGGCTGAACAGGCACAGCGCTGCTGCACGCCTCGTCATAATATGCACCGCCCCCTGAATTTACCGCGTAAAGTGACCATTGACGTCCAGCCCTACGCTGGCGCAGCGGGGCGAGCACTGGCGCGCGTACATCGATTAGCGGCTATTGTAGGAGGGCGGTAAGCGAACCGCCTTCGCTGCGTATGGAGGCTGGACGCGTTCCTGCACACTACAAAGGGAACCCTATGCAGCAGCTACCTACGGACGAAACGATCCGTGCAGTCTTGAATCGAACCCATGCACGCCTTCACCGACAACATGAGCTGGTTGTCGAGTTTGGCGTGGTGTCGTTGCAGGTCACAGGACTCGACCTGCTGCTGACGCGCGCCTGTGAAGTGGTTGCCGAGGGCATGAATACGCGCTACGCCAAGGTGCTCCAGCCTGAATTGGACGGCGACGGTTTCGTCCTGTCCCATGGGGTTGGCTGGGATGCTGCAGACATCGGCAGGGCTACCGTGGGTGCAGATGAAGCCAGCCCGGCAGGGTATGCGCTGGCCACCTACAGGCCGGTACTGTCGAACCATCTGGGCATGGAAAATAGGTTCCGCACCCCTGAGCTGCTGAAAAAATACGGTATCGAGCGCGCGATCAATGTACCGATTCGCGGTGTACTCGGCCCATTCGGCGTGCTTGAGGCCGACAGCAGCAACGGTGAGGATTTCGTGGAAAGCGACCTGGTGTTCCTGGAAGGGATCGCTACCGTCATTTCACTGGCTGCCGAACGGATTGCCGCAGGGGTCGAGGCGCCTCACCCCGACCCCTATTCCGAGACGATCCTCAATGCCAGCCCTGACTGGGTGGAGATCATGTCTGCCGACGGGCACATCGAATTCATGAACGAAGCTGGCCTGACCTTCATGAACGCCAGCGCTGCCGAAGTCACAGGCCAGGGCTGGCATGAGCTGTGGCCAGAGGAATCGAGGTCGATTGTGTGGGAGGCGCTGGGTAAAGTCGGCGCTGGCGAGACCATTCGGTTCGAAGCGTATTGCCCGTTATCGGCTACTGAGCCGAGATGGTGGGATGTGACGGTGGCGCCGATCATGGGCGTGAATGGCCAGGTTGAGCGAGTGATCGCCGTTTCGCGCGACATCACCGCACGGCATCAGTACGAGGCCCAACTGCTGTCCCTGATCGAGGCGCAGAACACCAGGCAAGACCGCAGCGACCTCTATCTGGAGGAGATTCATCATCGGGTCAAGAACAGTTTGCACCTGGTGAACACACTGCTGCTGCTGCAGGCAAACCTGGCAGCCGACGCGGCGGTCAAGCTGCAGCTTGAAACCGCGGCTGGCCGGGTAGTCACCATTGCCAGTGTTCACGAGCGGCTGTACCAGACCGCTGAAGACCAAGACGTGCATGCTGAAGAATATCTGAATGCATTGCTCGGCGATTTGGGCAAGGCCTTGGCAGACCGCAAGATCGTTCTGGAGGCAGATGATTTCGTGCTGCCGCCTGAACGTATGGCGCCCCTGGGCCTGGTCATCTCCGAGCTGATCACCAACGCGCTCAAGTACGGCAAAGGCACCATTGAGGTGCTGGTCAAGCATGCAGGCGACCATGCATTGCTCACCGTTCGCGATGAAGGCGATGGCTTCCCGGACAACTACCCCAAGCCGACGGGCACCGGCCTGGGTATGCGCCTGGTCAAAAGCTATTCCGGGTATGGTAGCGCCGCGGTGACCATCGACCGCCAGGCCAGCAAGAGCTGTATTCATGTCCGCTTCAAGCTCTAGCCTTGCCGGCTTTGGCAGCCTGCCTTATCGGCTGGGCAAGGCGTCCAGGGCCGGCGACCAGACGCCATGGCCACAACGTTTGCAGCAGCGCGTATCTTCAGCCTCATGGTAGGTCGCAAAGCCGCAGCCCCCGCAGCTATATAGCCCGGCCGCAGGCGGCGAGCTGTATTCGGGCCGGTGTTCGGCGGGCAGTACTGACAAGCCCGGGCGGGTGACCTCGGCAGGGTACAGGTACTGGCTGAGGTCGCCATCGGTCTCCAGCAGCGTTCGACCGCAGGTAACCTCGCAATGCTCCGTGCGCAGCGGCCTGCGGCAATCGCTAAGCGGGCTGATTACCTTTATTCGCTGGCCGGCAGTTTCGCCCATTGGCGGTAGGCCGCTTTCAGGCTGGCAGGCAAGCAGGGCGGATCACCCTCGATTTTACTGTGTGCCGGGTGGCTGCCCTTCCATTCCATCAGCCACGCGATCAGCGCTGGGCGCGTACCGGGGCAGGGGCCAACCTGCTGCTCGAGGGCATCGGCGATGGGGCCGAGGGTTTCGATGTAGTGGTCGAGTTTGGCGAGTGTGTCGTCCATGCTAGTGAACCTCTATCGATTGCGCAGCAGCGGCGCTACTGCCATCAGCGTATCTAGCATGGCACGGTCAGGGCTTGCAGTCTTCCATTGGCAGGCTCGCCTTTCTCCAGGGCCAGCAGAGCCGGCATGTCGAGTGTTTCCACCAGGCTGCCGCGCAGGTTGACGATACCTTGCCTGACGGGTGAGGGCGTTGCGATGGGGTCAGGTTGTGCCTGGCGTCCGGCAACCGGTTGATCTGCGTCAAATACCCGCGTTGGGATGAATGCCGTTGTCGTGAGCGCGTCAGTTGACTAACGTCAAGTCTGCCGAGCATGGCCCCGCACCATCCTGGCGGCGGTGGACTTGTCCAGGCCAGAGGATCAGATCGAGGGTTTCAATGACCAGATCATCAGCGAGGCGCTGAAACTGGCCTTGCAGTGCAATGCGCAAATCGAGTTGCTCTATGCCTACGACCTGGGCTCGATGTACCTGGACGCCGACGGTAGTCGGGAACACGCCTTCCTGTTCGACTCCAACTTGGCGCACACACTTCATGAAGCCCAGAGCGATGCCTTCCAGGCGCTGGCCGAGCGTAACGGCATAGCGGTCGAGCACCGTCATATGCGCATCGGTGACCCGGCCAAGGCGCTGGCCCTGTTCATGGACAACCATGACACCGACGTGCTGGTGATGGGCAGTTATCACCACCGTGGTATCGGCTGGTTCATTGGCAGTACGGCCGAACGGGTACTGCATCGCTTGTCGTCCAGTGTGCTGGTGATCTCGCCTGAGCGTTCTCAAGGTTGACTTGGCAGTTGTGATGGGCTGCACGACAGCACCTGCGGTGCGTTGGCACAGGCACTGTTCGCGACCGTCAATGGAGGCTGCCTGCCAGCAATGCCATAATGTCGACGTCGGTGTTTCCCTTACGTGGCATTTTTCGAGGCGTTGTGCATGAACGATTTCACCCCTTGGACGGCGCTGGCAGGCGGCGCCTTGATTGGCCTGGCTGCTGCGCTGTTTGCCGTGGCCAATGGGCGTATCGCGGGTATCAGCGGCCTGCTCGGGTCGTTGCTGCAACGTGGCGGGGAGGGGCGTGGCGAGAAAGCGTCATTCCTGCTCGGCATCCTCGCCGCGCCGTTGCTGTGGCAACTGTTTACGGCCCTGCCGTCTGCGCACTTTACGGTTTCGCCCGGGTGGCTGGTGGTCGCCGGGCTGCTGGTCGGCCTCGGCACCCGTTACGCTGCAGGCTGCACCAGCGGCCATGGTGTGTGTGGCCTTTCCCGATTGTCGCCGCGCTCGGCAGTAGCAACGCTGAGTTTCATGGTGGCCGGGTTTGCCACCGTCTATATCCTTCGTCATGTGCTGGCAGGTAACTGACATGCAGCGGCTCAGTGGTTTTCTGGCTGGCGTGTTGTTTGGCCTGGGGTTGTTGCTATCCGGCATGGCAAACCCCGCGAAAGTGCTCGGGTTTCTCGACCTGGCCGGGCGCTGGGATGCCTCGCTGGCGCTGGTCATGGTTGGCGCCATCGGCATCGCTTTGCTGCCCATGACCTGGGCGCGGCGGCACAGCGTGGCGTTGCTGGGTGGCCGGATGCAGTTGCCGACGCGGCGCGACATCGACCGGCGGCTGGTGGGCGGCAGCCTCATGTTTGGGGTCGGTTGGGGGATCGCTGGCATCTGCCCGGGCCCGGCACTGGTGCTGCTGGTAGGCGGTTACTGGCAAGCCTGGCTGTTCGTGGCGGCCATGCTCGTGGGCATGCTGGTATTCAGCGCCGTGGAAGCGTCACGCCGCTGAATTGACAGGCGCGCCCACGCGCCTGCGCCGACTAGTTTGCGGGCACGAGGATCACGAAGTTCTTTTTCATGTCCTCCAGCACAGTCCACTTGCCTTTGGCGCCGGGCTCGATGATGAACGTGTCGCCAGCGGCGAGGGTGACCGGCGCACAGCCGTCGAGCTCGATCACGCAGCGCCCGCTTAACACATGGCAGAATTCCCAGACTTTGTAGTCGATACGCCACGCTCCGGTACTGGCCTCCCATTCGCCGGAAATACGACCCTGCTGTTCATCGTGGTAGTACTTGGACGTCAGCGTGTGCGGGTCGCCTTCCACCACCTCTTCGAAGAAGGGCAGGTCGCGCACCGGTTGGATATCCATCTCGCGGAACACGGTCAGTTTCTGGGTCATGGTTATTTCTCGAGCGGGTTGGGGGTTAGGGCGATACATCAAATAGGCTTCGCCGGTGACGGCGAGCATCGGGTGCGGCACGATCTGGCAGGTTTTCACGATCTTGAAGCCATGGCGTTCGTAGAAGCGCCGTGCACCGTGGTTTTCCGCGTAGTCGATCAGGCACAGGCCCTGCAAGCCGAGGTCCTCGGCGCGTTGCTGGGCGTGGCGAAGGAACTGCACGCCCAGGCCCTGGCTGCGCCAGGCCTCATCCAGGGCCAGGCTGGAGATGTACAGGGTGTCGGGTATTTCCATGTCGGCGTAAGGCGCGAGTACCGGATCTGTCTCGACCTGCCGGTCAGGGGCCGCATGCAGTGCATAGCTGTGCATCATGCCGATGACGCGACCTTCGCAGGTGGCCATCAGGCAGTTCTTGTATGAAAAATCGCCCTGTTCCCTGGCATAGCGAGCCGCACCCACACTCAGCAATGCTTCTCCCGGCGCGGCCAGCTTGCTCCATATGTAATCGGCCATGCCTTCTGATGTCAGTTGAAAGAAGCGCGCGATATCCGGCGCGTCCGAGGCCTCGGCAGGTCTGAAGTGGGTAAGCATGTCCAGGGCTTCCATGGGATCGGGTGGCGGGGTGGCGGGTTTACACCGTTGACCGGGGGAGGGTAGGTGCTTTGCAGGGCGGGCATGATGCTCCAGGCGAACACTGTCGGCACAATGCGCGACGGTATGAACATGCACTTGGGTGCATCCGCTGGTCAGGACCTTGGCCAACACCCATTTTTCGGCCCGGATGCTCGAGTCCCAGGCGCGTGTCATCAGGCGGGAAAAGCAGGATTATTCACTGCTCGCGAGCGCCAGGTTTGGAAACGGCCGGCGCCGGAACCTGCAGCTTGTCGATGATCTGCCTGGCCAGCGCATGATAGAGCGAGACGGGCGATACCCAGCCAGAGATGGCGGCGGCCATCAGTGTCGCTGCCAGCATGGGAATGGCCAGGTCCGGGCTGTGCGTCAGTTCAAGCACGATGACCGAGGCAGTGAGTGGTGAGCGCGTGACACCCGCCAGGTAGGCACCCATGCCGAGCAGTGCGCATGCTTGCGGGTCGACACTGGGGATCAAACCCAACACGGGCGCAAATGCCGCACCTATGCTGAGCGAGGGCGAAAACAGACCGCCAGGGATACCGGAGAGGTAGGAAACGACATTGGCCAAGAACTTCCACAGCAGAAAGCTTGAGTCCGTGATGGGCTGGCCTTCAAGCAAAGCGCGTGTTTCTTCGTACCCAGTGCCAAATACATGATTGCCAGACACGAGCCCCAAAGTGGCCAGCAACAGCCCACAGAACGCAGCGAAACGCACGGGATAACGCCCGCGTGCCGCACATAGGCGGCCTAGCAATCCCTTGTCGGTTGGCAGCACAAGCTTGGCGTAAAAGCCACCCAGCAGCCCACCCAGCACTGCACAAGCCGGTACGACGCTCCAGCCCCAGCCCGTCGGCACACGACCGCTGATTTCGCCAAAATAGGCGTAATGCCCCATCAAGCCGAGGGTGACGGCGCCGCCGATCAGTACCGCAGTGAGCACCAGCCCGCTAAATCGTTGCTCGAACGTGCGGCTCAATTCCTCGATGGCAAACACAATGCCCGCCAATGGGGTATTGAAGGCCGCTGCGATACCTGCTGCGCCGCCGGCGAGCACCAGGCCTGCGATTGTTCGCCGGCCATGCAGGCCCAGGCGCCGGCCAAAGGTATAGAGCACAGCCGCGCCGATATGCACGGTGGGGCCTTCGCGGCCAACCGAGCCTCCGACCAGCAGCGCGCCCAAAGTCAGGCTCATGCGTGCGGCAGCCACAGGGAGCGAGAGTAATCGGGCTCGCAGCCGTCGAGAGGGTATTTCCAGGGCAGCGATGACTTGGGGAATACCACTGCCTTTGGCATTCTCAAACCAGCGTTGCGTCAGATAGGCCAGCAGGGCAAAACCCACTGGGGTTATCAGCAGGGGAGCCCAGGGTGCCCGGACCACCAAACGCTTGAACGAGGCGAAGGCCTCGTCGGCCAGCCAAGCGAAAGCCAGCGCAACCAGCCCTACCAGCAGCGCCCCGATCCAGAACGCCAGCCGCTGACGCCATTCTCGCCAGCGTGAATGACGAAAGAGGGTAGGGACTGGACGACTCGGTTCGGACATTGGCCACACACGGCTGAGTTGTAAAGCCGTGAGTATGGCGTGTTTTCGCAGGCTGGCCTACTCGAATACGGCGCAGGGATCGGATGTGCTGTATGGATAGCCTTGCGCTTTTCGTCGTTCAGCATCCCCTGTCGAGCCAAGGCGTTTCTCGCAAGCCAGCTTCTGTCGTCGCGCTCACTTGCTCGCAAGATTCGCCCGAGCCCACTGCTCTGCGGTGGTTACTGGAATCCCCTGCTGTTCGTTGAAGGTTCCCGCTTTTGGCCAAGCCACCCCTCTGCCTTGAGCGAATACAGCACGGTACTTTTTGATGTGATGAGTAGGGTCTTTTCTCAATTCGTCCATCAGGTGCGGGACAGTCCACACGCTGGTTTTGAAAGGACGACCCAGCGCGTGCTCGAGGATGTGTGCGACTTGCCCATACGAAACCGTGTCGCCTGCAAGATAGACAATCTCGTTGCGCAAGCGAGGTTCGAAGAAGACGATTTCCGCCGTGAGAGCGCCGATGTCGTCTGGGGGTCCAGCTATGTCGCACCATCAGAGCGCGACCTCACCGTCGATATCTTCGTCCAGGTTTACGGAGTGGTTTGCGTTGGCGAGCATGGTTTGCCCCAAGTTTTCCGGCAGGGTGGTGAGGTTGCGTCCGCTTCGGATATCAGCCTCCAGCAAACCCAGGAACGCACCGATGGCAGGGTCTTCATGGGTGGTGTCTACGCAGCTGAATCGGCGCTCTCTCATATAACAATCCACAACTTATTGATTTAGCGGGGGCTTGTGGGAGCGGGCATGTCGAGGCGTCGAACCGCCGCGAATACCGGCGTAGCCGGTGCCAGCCACCGCGTTGGATTAGTCGCGGCGGTTCAACGCCTCGACACGCCCGCTCCCATACAGCCCGCGAGGCGCTTACGAATTGGGATCTCTGCGCGACAGCGCAACCCGTAGGGCTGTGTGATCGCCAAGGTAGTGAGAACTGTGCAAGCGATGTGTCGAGTCTTGTAGTGAAGCTCAGCCATTAACCGGATTCGTCGCCCCTAAAGACTGTCCGGATCCCCAAAAAACATCTGTATCCGTGACCGCAGCCAGCGCTCCGCCGGGTCGTTATCCTGCGCGCCACGCCAGGCCATGTGCAGCTCGAAACTACGTACCGGTATCGGCAAGTCCTCCGCCCGCAACCCGCCGGCAGCCGTCAGCGCATCGGCGGTGTAGTCCGGTACCGTCGCCACGATATCGGTCCCCGCCAGCAAGCTGCCCAACCCGTTGAATTGCGGTACCGCCAGCACGACATGGCGCTTGCGACCCAGCTCGTCAAGCGCCTCGTCGATAAAGCCAGACAAGTCCCCGGCAAACGACACCAATGCATGTGGCCGCGCGCAGAAGTCGTCCAGGGTGATGCTGCCAGGCACGCTGTCGGCGCGCAGCAGTTTCGGCGCGCTGCGGCGCAGCACCTTGCGCTTGGCGTTGGCGGGCAGTTCGCTGGTGTAGCTGACGCCCACCGAGATTTCCCCTGAGGCCAGCAGGGTCGGCATCAGCAGGTAGTTCACCCGGCGCACCACCAGCACGATGCCAGGGGCCTCGGCGCGAATGCGCTTGAGCAGTTGCGGCAGCAGGGCGAATTCGGCGTCGTCCGACAGGCCGATGCGGAATACGGCATTGCTGGTGGCAGGGTCGAATTCGGCTGCGCGGCTCACCGCGGTGGAAATCGAATCCAGCGCGGGCGATAACAGCGCGAAGATTTCGTGGGCCCGCGCCGAGGGTTCCATGCTGCGGCCTGTGCGTACGAATAGCGGGTCGTCGAACAGGTTGCGCAGGCGCGACAAGGCCGCGCTGATGGCCGGCTGGCCCAGGAACAGTTTTTCCGCCGCACGGGTCACGCTGCGCTCGTGCATCAGCGTTTCGAACACAATCAGCAAGTTGAGGTCTACACGACGCAGGTCGTTTCGATTCATCGGTGCGCTTCGCCTGAAGGGGGGCAGGGGTGAATCTTAAGGCCAAAGGCTGTTACCCTGCACGGGTTTACGGGAGCCAATTGCAGGGAATGTCAGGTGCCCAATCGATGACAGGCATGTCGACTATTAATGACCACTGGTGGTCTAACTGCAAAAGCCCGGATAGAGTCAGTGGTAATTAGAGGTTCACAAAGGCGAGGTTTGCGATGTCCCGCATGATCCGTTTCCACAAGTTCGGCGCTGCCGATGTGCTCCGTTGCGAGGAGCAGGCCGAACCGTCTCCCGCTGTCGACGAAGTGCAAATTCGCGTCGAGGCGGTTGGCGTCAGCTGGTATGACGTGCTCTGGCGGCAGAACCTGGCGCCCTCGCAGGCACGCCTGCCGGCCGGTATCGGCCATGAGATGGCCGGTGTGGTGACGGCGGTTGGTGAAGGGATCGAAGACATTGCCGTGGGTGACCGCGTTGCCAGTTTTCCCGCTACCAGCGCCAATGACCACCCGGTATACGGGGATGTCATCGTGCTGCCACGGACCGCGATCACACGCTATCCGCAGGTGCTCACCCCGATCGAGGCCAGCGTGCACTATACGCCGCTGCTGATTGCCTATTTCGCCTACGTGGACCTGGCACGGGCCAAGGCCGGGCAGACTGCGCTTGTTACCGACGCCAGCCACTGTGCCGGCCCCGCTTTCGTGCAGTTGGGCAAGGCGCTGGGGCTTAAAGTGTTCGCCGCCACCAAGGATGCCGAGCAGCGTGACTACCTGCTGGGCCTGGGCGCCGACAAGGTAATCGTCACCGAAGAGCAGGACCTGCTGATGCAGGTCGGCAAGTACACCGATGGGCGCGGCGTGGACATGGTTCTGGACGGCATGGGCGGGCCGCAGATGTCGTTGCTGGGCGATGTGCTGGCACCGCGGGGCAGCCTGGTACTGTATGGCCTTCAAGGCGGCAACCAGACGCCGTTCCCAGCCTGCGCGGCCTTCCAGAAGAACATCCAGTTCTACGTGCACTGCATCGGTAACTTCACTGGCAAGCCGGAACTGGGTATCAGCCAGGACCAGGTGGCGCTGCAGCGTGCCTTGCGTGATATCAACCAGTTCACCGCCGACCAGTTGCTGACCCCGCAGATCATCAAGGTGTACCCGTTCGAGCAGGTGGTGGAGGCGCATCGCTACATGGACCAGTGCCCTTGCGGTGGGCGCGTGGTGTTGGATATGGCGCAGCATTGATCACTGCAGTTCACCGTGAACCCGGGCCAGCCCCGGGTTTTTTGTGCGCGGAATAAAGTAACGTCATCGTTAAAGTGGGAATATTCCTACAATAAAAGACGAAGCGGACTACATATAATTCATTAATTAAATGCCAATGGAAACATGCCGCCAATCATTTGCGGTTGCATGTGCGTGGTTAGAGGGTCAAGGTGAATTTAGCGCTTTGCTGAATGGTTTTTTTACCGTGATCTGTATCTTCAATTCGCTTCGCATCACTCGATAATGGCGCAATGATACTTTGTGCAAGGAGTAAGGGATGCGTACGGCTAGGCCTGAATCAGAGCATTGCAGGGGTGAATTCTTCTCCATGGCCTGGCGACAGTGAAGGCTCACGTCACTTTATTCATTTGTAGGAAGTTTCTTCTGTAAAAGCCTGGCGCAGTGTAAGCCTGAACAACTTGCTTGGGCGTGCGCCGGCGACTTGAAGTGGTGAGGTGATCCGTGACTGCTATTCACGACCAGGCAATGCATTATATCTACCAGCAAGTGCTCGAACGCTTGCTCGCCCATATGTCACAGGCGCAACGGGCCTCCTTGCAGTTGTTGATACAACGTTTATTGGTAGCCGCAGGCGGGCCTGAATATATCGGCACCTTTCGCCTGCAGGTATTGCAAGGCAGTGACCGCCAGGGTGCTCGGCTGCTGGCGATGTTGCGTGCTGCGCAACTGAGCATCGCCATGCGTGCACCGGTTACTTTTCAACTGCGCGTGCTGGTGGTGAGCTTGCCGGTGGCCGGCAGCCCTACGCTGCAAGGGCTCGATCAAGGCTTCAGTGCGCTGTTCATGCAGGATGACCCGCGGGTGCAACTGCAAATGATCGAGGGGCGCGAAGTGGTGCCGTTCAGTTGCCGCCCCCGTGTGGCGTCCGAGCGCTGGTTGCCGACCAGGGAAGCGCTGCTGATGTTTGGCCACCTGATCGATGCCAGGCCAGAAGCGTTGCTGGGTAGCCGCCTGCACCTGGAACTGGCGGCGGCCGTAAGCTTCGCGCTGCAGGCTCAGGCGCCCGCCGACGCAATGGTCACCGCCTTGCCCGCAGGGCAGCGCCGCCGCTACCTGGCGTGGGCGCTGCGTAGCCAGCGCTTGGCGGGGCAACGTGGCCCTTACCTGGCGCACCATTGCCTGTCGACGCTGGCCGAGGGCCTGGCGCGCTTGCAAGGGGCCACGGGGCTGGCGCCCGGCAACCCGGCGGATCAGCCTGCGGGGACCGCGCTCAAGGGGGGGCCGGTGCGGCTGATAGCCATTGATGACCTGCTGCCGCCGTTGCTGGGCGGGCAGCAGTTGGATGCCATGCTGGGCTGGCACTTCGCGGCGGCCGAGACGGCCTGCTCGCCGTTGGCCGCGTTCGTCGACCCATTGGCCTTGGCCCAGTTGCAGGAACTGCGGGCCCGCAGCCTGGAGCCTCAAGCCACCCGGCCGCCCTTGAGGCTGGCGGGGGCGCCGGGCGACAGCAAGCCTGCCGACGAACCTGTGCTGCAGTTTGGCAAGGCCTATGGCCTCAGCCAGGCCCAACTGGAATGCCTGCTGTGCAAACCGTTCGCCAGGCAGGGCAAGAACCTCGAGCGTTTTCTGCGCGCTCGCCATGCCGACATGCTGGTGGCGCTGCCTTACCTGCACCGGGCCATGCAAGGCAAACCTTGCCCCGCGGCGGTCAAAGCCTGGCTGGTGAACACCAGTGGGCTATCACTGGCGCAACTGCGGGCAGTCTACGGCGGTAAGATGCCGCTACCTGCGTGGCGCCTGCTCAGTGCGTTGGCGCGCCGCGACGCGCACTTGCGGCTGTTGCCGCGCCACGCCGCTGAACGGCGGCACAGCCCCATGAGGCAACCTTGATGGCGCGAACAGCGGCCGGCGAGTTCGCTTATAGGCGGGTCTACCGCTACCTGGAAGCGTTGATTGGTCAGGCGACGGCTGGTGGTCCGAACCGGCTGCCGTCCTTGCGTGAGCTGTCGCGGCGGCTGCGGGTATCGCTGGCAACGGTGCAGAGCGCCTACAGCCTGCTGGAGGAGGAGGGTCGCGTGCACTGCCTGCCACGCTCGGGCTATTTCGTTCGCCTGGCTGACCTGCAGCAAGGTGGTATGCCCCGGCAGGCGCCCCAGCTCGCACAACCGTTGCTGGAGCGCGCCTTGTTCACCCACGAGCGGCGCCTGGCCCGCCAGCGCGAGCGCGGCGCTGGCCCTTGGGAAGTGCAGGGCAGTGCGCGCCTGCGCGACGCGCTGGCGGAGCGTTACACCCGTTGCTCGCGCCAGTACTGGCGGGCCGATGACGTTCAGTTGGCCCCGGATGTTCCGGCGTTGCTGGAAACGCTGCTTGCAGCGCTGGCCCTGCAAAGGGGCACCACGGTGCTGGTACAGTCGCCCTGTTGCGGGCACGTGCTGCGTGCTTTGGCGCGCGCTGGCATGCGGGTGTTGGAGGTGCCACCCGATCCACGTGGCAACCCGGACCTGCAGGCCGTGGCCAGGCTGTTGGGCTGCGAGCCGGTCCGCCTGCTGGTGATGCCGTCCTGCCTTGGCCTGCCGCAAGGGCGGCTGGTCTCCCTGCATTACCAGCAGCAGCTTGGCCTGCTGTTGAGCCAGCACAGCGTATGGCTGCTGGAGAACGACCTGGACAGCGAGCTTTGCTACAGTGGCCCACCCGTGACCCGCCTGCGCGATTGGGTCGATCCGCGCAGGTTGATGATTATGGGGGCGTTCGAGGCTGCAGTAGGGCCCGAAGCGCCGTATGCCTACGTACTGAGCCTGGATACCGCCCTGGCCAAGGCGTTCTGCGAGCGGGCGTTCCGCCTTGCGCCGCTGCGGCTGCTGGCGCTGGCCCACCTGTTGGCCAAGGGTGATATCGAAGCGCAACTGGTGGCGTTGCGCAGCAACCTGCAGCAGCGCACGCAAAACCTCGCCTGCGCGCTGACCGCGCAGTTTGCCCAGCGGGTGGTGCTGGAGCCCCCGCAAGGCGGGCGCATGCTGTGGGTGCGCTTCGAGCAGCCGCTGGCCTGGGATGCCATTGCCAAGGCCTTGGCAGGTTGCGCATTGCATGCATTGCCGGGGGAACAGTTCAGCTTGCACGGCCGCTACCGGCAGCACCTGGCGCTGATGTGGCTGGGCGACTGCCCAGGCGACCTGCAACAAGCCGTGCAGCGCCTGGCCCAGGCCCTGGAACTTCGCCGCAGGCGGGTGCGGCGGTTCCCCGCTGAATCATAGGGCACTGCATGCCCAAGGGCGCGATCGCGGCGGTTCTTGCAGGGGCGAGCTGACCCACGGCTCTTGCCAGGCCCCTGGGTCTGTATGTATAACCAGTGCCTTGTTCCCGCTACCTGACCCAGCCCGTGATTGCCCACTCCGTCGACGACCCGTTCTATTACCTGCACAACTTCCGCCAGGTACTGCTGTGGGTCGAACAGCGCTACCAGGACCTGCTCGATGAACAGGAACTGGCGTTCATCCATGCCTTCGGCCAACTGAGCGCGCCAGCCCAGGCCTTGATGGTGCGCATGGTGATGCGCAAGGGCGAACTGTTTCGCAGCGACCGCCTCGTCTATGAGGAAATAGGCGACACCGAACTCGCCCTGCAGCCACTCAAGGCCCTGGGCTGGGTCCGCGAGCCCGAGCAACTGCACTTGGAGCAACTGTTCGCCTTGCTGCGCAAAGACGAACTGGCGTGCTGTTTCGCCGCCCAATTGAGCCGCCCGCGTGCTGCCAAGCATGACTTGCTGGCCCAGCTGCAGCCGCTGCAACTGGCCGCCCGGTCTCTGGCCGAGTGGTACCCGGGCAGTGAGTTGCGCATCTTGCAGTGGTGCCTGCAACCGCTCTGCGACCGCATGCGGCTGCTGTTCTTCGGCAACCTCTACCAGGACTGGTCAGAGTTCGTGCTTGCCGACCTGGGGCTGCTGCGCTACGAGCAGGTGCCCTTCAGCGCCGATTCGCGTGCCCTGCAGCAACGCGCCGATATCGACCTGGCCATGGTGCTGCATGAGTGTGCCGAGCGCCTGGAGCAGGGCGAACACCCTCAGTCGGTAATCACGGCAATACAGCACCTGCACTGCGACAACCCTTGGCTGGCCCGGCGCCGTGCGCGGTTGCAGTTCGCCCTGGGCCAGCAATGCGAGCGCCTGGGTGACTGGGACCAGGCCATGGCGGTTTATGCGCAGTGCAGCCATGCCCAGGCGCGTATTCGCCAGGTGCGGGTGCTGGAGCGCAGCGAACGTTGGCCGCAGGCCCATGCCCTGGCGTTGCAACTGGCAGCGGCACCGGCCAATGCACTGGAGGTCCAGGCGCTGGAACGTATGCTGCCGCGCCTGGCGCGCAAGCTCGGTGGCCCGCCACAGCGCCGCCAGCGCGTGGCGCCGCTGGCACTGATCGAACTGGAATTGCCCCGCGAGCACGCCGCGCTAGGCGTTGAAGAGGCCGTGCGCCAGCACCTGGCCGCCGAGGGCGGGCAAGCCCACTATGTGGAGAACACGCTGTTCAACAGCCTGTTTGGCCTGCTGTGCTGGGAGGCGATCTTCGCCCCTGTGCCTGGCGCGTTCTTCAACCCGTTCCAGGCCGCGCCGCAAGACCTGCACGACAGCGACTTCCAGCAGCGCCGCAGTGCCCTGTTCGAGCAATGCCTGGCGCGGCTCGACGATGGTAGCCACCACCAGGCGATCCTGGATTGCTATGCAGCCAAACACGGGCTGCAGTCACCGTTCGTGTTCTGGTCGATGCTCAGCGAGGCGCTGCTGCAGCAGGCCCTGGCCTGCCTGCCGGCTGCGCAGTTGAAGCACTGCTTCGTGCGCCTGCTGCAGGACATTCGCAGCAACCGTGCGGGCATGCCCGACCTTATCCAGTTCTGGCCCGAGCAGGGGCGTTATCGCATGGTCGAGGTCAAAGGCCCCGGTGACCGCCTGCAGGACAACCAGCTGCGCTGGCTGGCATTCTGCCAGGAGCACGGCCTGCCCGTCGCGGTCTGCCATGTGCGTTGGAGTGACGCCGCTTGAGCTACAGCGTGGCGGTGCGTGCCTTGTGCGAGTTCAGTGCCAAGGTCGGCGACCTCGACCTGCGCTTCACGCCGTCGCCCACCGCCCAGGAGGGCATCGAGGGCCACCAGCGGGTAGTGGCCCGGCGTGCGGCCGGCTACGAGTCGGAAATTACCCTGGAGGGCCAGTTTGAAGGCCTTCGGGTGCGGGGGCGTGCCGACGGGTACGACCCTGCCTGCAATCGGCTGGAAGAGATCAAGACTCACCGTGGCGACCTGGCCCGGCAACCGGCCAACCACCGCCAGCTGCACTGGGCGCAGGCCAAGGTGTACGGCTGGCTGATGTGCCAGGCCCGGCAACTGGCGAGCATCGAGGTGGCTTTGGTGTACCTGGACGTCGACAGCGATAGCCAGACCCTGTTCAGTGAGCACTGCACGGCCGCTGAGTTGCAGGCATTCTTCCAGGTCCAGTGCCAGCGCTTTCTGGGCTGGGCCCAGTTCCAGCAGCAGCGCCTTGCCGAACGTGACCACGGCCTTCAGGCGCTGCGCTTTCCCTACCCAGCGTTCCGCCAAGGCCAACGGCAACTGGCAGAAACCCTGTACAAGGCGGTGAGCACTGGCCGTTGCCTGATGGCCCAGGCCAGCACCGGCATCGGCAAAACCCTGGGTACCTTGTTTCCGTTGCTCAAAGCCATGGTGCCCCAGCAACTGGACAAACTGTTCTTCCTCACGGCCAAGACCCCGGGCCGTGCGCTGGCGCTGGATGCCATGCGGCAGATCACCACGGGCGATAATCAGCCCGGGCTACGCACCCTGGAACTGATCGCTCGCGACAAAGCCTGCGAGTACCCGGACAAAGCCTGCCATGGCGAGTCCTGCCCGCTGGCGGCCGGCTTCTACGACCGCTTGCCGGCCGCGCGCACGGCCGCTGCGGCCGTGCCGATGCTGGACCGTACCCAGCTGCGCGAAGTGGCCTTGGCGCATCAGGTGTGCCCGTACTACCTGGGCCAGGAGATGGCCCGCTGGGCCGACGTTCTGGTTGCCGATTACAACTATTACTTCGACGCCCACGCCTTGCTGTTCGGGCTGACACAGCTCAACCAGTGGCGGGTCGCGGTTCTGGTCGACGAGGCTCACAACCTGGTCGAGCGCGGGCGGGGCATGTACAGCGCCAGCCTCGATCAGGGGCAGTTGCTGGCGTTGCGCCAAAGCAAACCCCATGGGCTGGGCAGTGCGCTGGACCGCCTAAACCGCCAGTGGAACGCCCTGTACAAAGAGCAACGGGCACCGTACCAGGCCAGCGAAGCGCTGCCGCATGACCTTTTGCGCGCCCTGCAGCAGTGTATCGGGCTGATCCAGGAGCAGATGAACCAGGCGCCCACGCACATCGACCCGCAGGTGCTGCAGTTCTTCTACCAGGCCTTGCAGTTCAGCCGGGTAGCCGAACTGTTCGACGAGCATTTCCTGTTCGATATCAGCCAGCGCCAAGGGCCGCGCAAGCGCCGGCTGGCGACCTTGTGCCTGCGCAATGTCACCCCGGCACGGCTGCTGGCACCGCGCATGCGCGCGGCGCGCAGTGTCACCCTGTTCTCTGCCACGCTGAGCCCGCGGCAGTTCTACAGCGACCTGCTGGGCATGCCGGCCGATACGGCGTGGCTGGAAGTGGCAGCGCCGTTTCGTGCCGAACAACTGCAGGTGCGCATTGCCAGCCAGGTGTCTACCCGGTACCAGCAGCGCCAGGCTTCGCTGGCGCCGATCGTCGAGTTGATTGCCCGGCAGTATGAGCGCCAGCCGGGTAATTACCTGGCGTTCTTCAGCAGTTTCGAGTACCTGCAGCAGGTCGCCGGGCTGCTGGCCGAGCGCCACGCGCAGATCCCATTGTGGGCCCAGGCCCCGGGCATGGACGAGTCGGCCCGGCAGGCGTTCCTCGACCGCTTTGTCGCCGACGGCCAAGGCATCGGCTTTGCCGTGCTGGGTGGTGCGTTCGGTGAAGGGGTGGACTTGCCCGGCACCCGCCTGATCGGCGCCTTCGTCGCCACGCTCGGGCTGCCCCAGGTCAACCCGGTGAACGAGCAGTTCAAGCAGCGCCTGGGTCGGCAATTTGGCGCGGGTTTCGATTATGCCTATCTCTACCCCGGGGTGCGCAAAGTGATCCAGGCAGCGGGGAGGGTGATCCGGGGGGACCAGGACCGTGGCGTACTGGTATTGATCGATGAGCGTTTCGCCGAGCCGAGGGTGCAGCAGATGTTCCCGGGCTGGTGGCCGCAAGGTGAGCAGTGTACCTGACCGCTGCGTTCAGCACCTGGCACTGCGCAGGCAGGCCCAAGGTCGTTCAGGGGGCTCGATTGGGGTAAGATCACCTTCCATGCCTGATACAAAGTCCTTGTATATCAAGGTGATGGCACTGTCTTGGGCCAGAATGGCCCGACCGTTAGTTTGTCATGCAGACTCGCCGGCACGCCGTTTTGATCTGCTCCAGCGTCGGCCCGCTGTGCTGCCGGCCAACGCCCCGCTACAGGATTCACGTTTTGTCCGACCTCTCGAAAAATCCGCTGCTGCAGTACATGGCCCGCCTGGCCCCATCCAGCCAGCAAACCATGCGCTACATCCTTCAGGACGCCGCCGACCGCTTGGGGTTCGTCGACTGCAATATCGTCGACGTTCTCTGGCATCGGCTCGAGCCCGGCCATGTGATCGCCCTGGTGGCCGCCCTGCGGGCCGATGGTTACGCGCCGAACAGCTCTTCGCTGTACGTCAACGCCATCCGCGGGGTGATGAACGAGGCCTGGCGCCAGGGCCTGATCGACCACGAGCAGTTGCTACGCATCCGCGAGGTCAAGCCGGCAACCGGCACCCGCCTGCCGCCCGGGCGCAACCTGCGGCGTAGCCTGATTCGCGAACTGATGGACGTGTGCGCTGCCGACCCGCGGCCGCAAGGGGTGCGCGACGCGGCGATCATTGCCTTGCTGTATGGCACAGGCATGCGCAAGTCGGAATCGGTCGACATCGACCTTGCCCAGGTTGACTTCGCCGCGCGCAGCCTGCAAGTGGTGGGCAAGGGCAACCACCAGTTGATCAAGTACGCGCCGCCCTGGGCGTTCGAGAAGCTGCAGGCGTGGCTCGACCTGCGTCGCCAGGCCCTGCCGGCCGGTGCCGAAGATGACCCGTTCCTGTTCAACCGCATCCGCCGCGGCAACCACATCACCCGGGCGCGTATCACCAAGCATGCCATCTACTACATCGCCCGCCAGCGCGGCGCGCAGGTGGGGGTCAAGATCATGCCGCACGACTTCCGCCGCGCGTTCATCACCCGGGTGATCGAGGAGCACGACCTGTCGATTGCGCAAAAGCTGGCACACCATGCCAACATCCAGACCACGGCGATCTACGACCGGCGTGACGACAACGAACGCCGCCGTGCGGTAGACCGTTTCGACTACTGAGCGCCGACCAGCGTAGGCCTCGCCAGCACCGAAACAGGGCCTGGGCACGCCCCCGCTTTGTGCGGCCCCCGCGGCGGTGCCCGATGGCGGAGCGAGCGGTAAAAATAATTCATCTGCCTTCACCTGCGGAGTTGGCCCGCAACCTGCTATATCCAGCCTGCGAATTTGATCGAGTGGTCAGGCCGTGCGCACTAACCGGCGCCCGCCGCTGACCCTCTTACCGGCCAGCAGGCCACGAATTTTAGGGGCCGCAGGATGTCGCTCGCGGAGCAGATCGAACACCACCAAGACGATGCAGGCTGGAGCGCCCACCTGCAATTGCGCTTTGTCCAGCGTGCGGGCACGACCCGCCTTGGTGCATGGAAACATTTCGGACCTCTTTTGGTGCAGCGCCCGTTCTACCCGGAAGGTGCACCCTGCCATGTGTATGTTCTGCACCCGCCGGGTGGCATCGTTGCCGGCGATCGCCTGGAGCTCGACATTCAGCTGGAAGCTGGCAGCCACGCCCTGCTGACCATGCCCGGTGCCAGCAAGTTTTACCGCAGCATCGGCCCGACCGCACGGCTGACCCAGCGCTTCCACCTGGCCGCTGGCAGCACCCTGGAATGGTTGCCCCAGGACAGCATTTTCTTCTCCGGTGCCCGTGCCAGGCTCGCCAGCCACTTCATCCTTGAGCCCGGCGCCCGGTTGCTGGCCTGGGAAACGCTGTGCCTGGGCCGCCCGGTGATGCTCGAACGGTTCGACCAGGGTGCCCTCGACAGCCTGTTGCACATCACCCTGGCCGGCGAAACGGGCCTGCATGAGCGCCTGCGTATCGAAGGCGGCCAGCTGGGCAAGCTCGGTGGCCACCCACTGCTAGCCACCTTCTGTGCCGCGCCGGCCGATCAGGCATTGCTGGAGCAGGTAAGGCCCATGCTCGATGAGCTGGGCACCCCTGCCGGCGCGACGCTGCTCGGTTCGCTGCTGGTGATCCGCCTGCTCGACCATGACAACCAACATTTGCAACGCACCCTGCAACGCCTGTGGCATGTGCTGCGCCCGGCCGTTCTCGGCCTGCCTGCCTGCCCGCCACGTATCTGGGCCACCTGAGAGAGCGCCATGAAGCTGACCCCAAGAGAGAAAGACAAACTGCTGCTGTTCACTGCCGCCTTGTTGGCAGAACGGCGCCTGGCCCGTGGCCTGAAACTCAACTACCCGGAGGCCGTAGCGCTGATCAGCGCCGCCGTGCTGGAAGGGGCCCGTGATGGGCGCACCGTCGCTGAGCTGATGAGCATGGGCCGCGAGGTGTTGAGCCGTGACCAGGTCATGCCTGGCATCGCCGAGATGCTTCACGACGTACAGGTCGAAGCGACTTTTCCGGATGGCACCAAGTTGGTGACCGTGCATGACCCGATCGTCTGAACCTGCCGAGGAACGCCGCATGATCCCAGGTGAAATCCAGGTCGCCGCTGGCGACATCAAATTGAACAGTGGCCGCGCCACGGTCAGTGTCAGCGTAGCCAACCATGGCGACCGCCCGGTGCAGGTCGGCTCGCATTACCACTTCTACGAAGTCAACGAGGCGCTGGTGTTCGAGCGCGGGCCAACCCTGGGCTTTCGCCTGGATATCCCGGCCGGCACTGCCGTGCGCTTCGAGCCGGGCCAGGCCCGTACCGTGCAACTGGTGGCCTACGCTGGCAAGCGCGAAGTCTACGGCTTTCAGGGCAAGGTGATGGGCGCACTGGAGGGCAGGGCATGAGCCGAATTTCCCGCCAGGCCTATGCCGACATGTTCGGCCCTACCGTGGGTGACCGTGTGCGCTTGGCCGACACGGCATTGTGGGTCGAAGTAGAGAAGGACTACACCGTTTACGGCGAAGAAGTGAAGTTCGGCGGCGGCAAGGTCATCCGCGATGGCATGGGGCAGGGCCAGATGCTGGCCGCCGAGGCCATGGACCTGGTGTTGACCAACGCGTTGATCATCGACCACTGGGGTATCGTCAAGGCCGATATCGGCATCAAGCACGGGCGTATTGCCGTGATCGGCAAGGCCGGCAACCCCGACGTGCAACCAGGCGTCAACATACCCGTAGGGCCAGGCACCGAAGTGATCGCCGCCGAGGGCAAGATCGTCACTGCCGGGGGGGTCGACTCGCACATCCATTTCATCTGCCCGCAGCAGGTGGACGAGGCGCTCAACAGCGGTGTAACCACCTTCATCGGTGGCGGCACTGGCCCGGCTACCGGAACCAACGCCACCACCTGCACCCCGGGCCCGTGGTACCTGGCGCGCATGCTGCAGGCTGCCGACAGCCTGCCGATCAACATCGGTTTGCTGGGCAAGGGCAACGCCTCGCGCCCTGAAGCGTTGCGCGAGCAGATCGCTGCCGGGGCGGTCGGGCTCAAGCTGCACGAGGACTGGGGCTCGACACCGGCGGCCATCGACTGTTGCCTGGGCGTAGCCGAAGAAATGGATATCCAGGTGGCGATCCATACCGACACACTCAACGAATCCGGCTGTATCGAAGACACGCTGGCGGCGATCGGTGACCGCACCATCCACACCTTCCACACCGAAGGTGCCGGTGGCGGCCATGCCCCCGACATCATCCGTGCGGCCGGGCAGGCCAACGTGCTGCCGTCCTCGACCAACCCGACACTGCCGTACACCATCAACACGGTGGACGAGCACCTGGACATGCTCATGGTCTGCCACCACCTGGACCCAAGCATTGCCGAGGACGTGGCGTTTGCCGAGTCGCGCATCCGCCGTGAAACCATCGCTGCCGAAGACATCCTCCACGACATGGGCGCTTTCGCCATGACCTCGTCCGACTCCCAGGCCATGGGCCGGGTGGGCGAGGTGGTGCTGCGCACCTGGCAGGTGGCGCACCAGATGAAGCTGCGCCGTGGCCCACTGGCACCGGATACCCACTACAGCGACAACTTCCGGGTCAAGCGCTACATCGCCAAATACACCATCAACCCGGCGCTCACCCATGGCATCGGCCACGAGGTGGGCTCGGTCGAAGTGGGCAAGCTGGCAGACCTGGTGCTGTGGTCGCCGGCATTTTTCGCGGTCAAGCCCGCCTTGGTACTGAAGGGCGGCATGATCGTCACCGCGCCCATGGGCGATATCAACGGGTCCATCCCTACGCCCCAGCCGGTGCATTACCGCCCAATGTTCGGCGCGTTGGGCGCAGCCCGCCATGCCACGCGCATGACCTTCCTGCCCAAGGCCGCTATGGACCGTGGCCTGGTCGAGCAATTGAACCTGCGCAGCCTGATCGGCGTGGTGGACGGGTGCCGCCGGGTGCGCAAGCCGGACATGGTCCACAACACCCTGCAACCGCTGATCGAGGTCGACGCGCAAACCTACCAGGTGCGTGCCGATGGCGAGCTGCTGGTCTGCGAACCGGCCAGTGAACTGCCGCTGGCTCAGCGCTATTTCCTGTTCTGAAGGAGCACCGATGATTGTCTTGACCCAGCGGATTACCGAACCCGGCGCACGTGCTGTCACGGGTACCGTCACCCTCGATGTGGACAGCCGCATCAAGAGCCGCCTGCGGGTGACGCTGGACGATGGTCGCGAAGCCGGCCTGATGCTGGAGCGTGGCCACCTGCTGCGTGGCGGCGAGCTGTTGGCCGATGCCGAGGGCACCCAGCTGATCCGCGTGCTGGCAGCGCCCGAGGCGGTATCCACCGTGCGCTGTGCCGACCCGCACCTGCTGGCGCGCGCGGCCTACCACCTGGGCAACCGCCATGTCCCGCTGCAGATCGAGCCCGGCCTGTTGCGCTTCCAGCACGACCATGTGCTGGACGAGATGCTGCGTGGCCTGGGCCTGACTGTCGAGGCCGAGCAGGCCCCGTTCGAGCCCGAAGCGGGTGCCTACCAAAGTGCGCCACACAGCCACAGCCACGCTCACGGCCACGATCACGGCCACGATCACCCGTTCGTGCGCTTGCCTGCCCATTCCTGAACTGCCCTGGAGCAACCGATGAAAAAGACTTTCGCCCTGTTTCTGCTGATGCTGGCCGTGCCGGCTTTCGCCCACCCCGGGCATGACAGCAACCCCTTGCATGACGGCCTTCTGCACCCGCTGACCGGGCTCGACCACCTGCTGATGCTGCTGGGCACCGGCGTACTGGCGGCGCTGACCCGGCGTAACCTGACCTTGCCACTGGCGACCCTGGCCGCGATGTTCGGCGGGGCGGTATGTGGGCATCTGTTCGGGGACGTGCTGGGCATGGAAACGCTGATCGCTGTGTCGCTGCTGGTGGCCGCAGGTGCCGTGCTGCTGCCTGGCCGGCAACAACTGCTGGCCTTGGCGATGCCGGTGTTCGCGCTGTTCCATGGCTGGGCGCATGGCGTCGAGGCCACGCCAAGCGCGTTCTGGCAGTTCAGCGCCGGCTTTGTCACGGTCAGCGGGCTGTTGCTGGCCGCCGGCTTTGCGGTCGGTTGCCTGCTGCGCCGCCATGCTGGCCTGCAAAAAGCTTTCGGCGGTGGCCTGCTGGCCGGCGCCGCGCTGGTACTGGCCGGCTGATGAACAGCGATCTGGCGTTGCTGCGCCTGCTGCAACTGGCCAGCCCAGGCCTGCCGGTAGGTGGCTTCACCTATTCACAGGGCCTGGAGTGGGCCGTGGAGGCGGGCTGGGTAAGGGATGTGCACGGGTTCACTGCGTGGCAGCGTGAGCAGTTGCACGACACCCTGGCCGGCCTGGACTGGCCGGTGCTCGCCCGCTTGTACCAGGCCTGCCAGGCCGAGGACGCGCAAGCCTTTGCTCATTGGAGCCGCTTTTTGCTGGCCAACCGTGAAACCGCCGAGTTGCGCCTGGAAGAACAGCAGCGCGGGGCGGCCTTGGCACGGCTACTCGACGGCTGGCAGCTGGGCCAGGCGCCGGCGTGGCGTACCAGCCTCGAGCTGACCCAGTTGGGCGGCATGGCCTGGTTGGCTGTGCACTGGGCCATCCCCTTGCGCCAACTGGCCCTGGGGCATGGCTTTGCCTGGCTGGAGGGCGCGGTCATGGCCGGCGTCAAGTTGGTGCCGTTCGGCCAGCAGGCGGCCCAGACCCTGCTGCGTGACCTGGCCACCGATTTGCCCGCAGCCATCGACCAGGCCCTGACCCTGGGTGACGACCAGCTCGGGGGTGGCCAGCCGTTGCTGGCCATTGCCTCATCGCGTCACGAAACCCAATACACCCGTTTGTTCCGTTCCTGAGGACTGCCTGCATGCATAGCTATCAACAACCCCTGCGCGTCGGTGTCGGCGGCCCGGTCGGCTCCGGCAAGACCGCACTGCTCGAAGCCCTGTGCAAAGCCATGCGCGATCACTACCAGATTGCCGTGGTCACCAACGACATCTACACCAAGGAAGACCAGCGCATCCTCACCGAAGCCGGCGCGCTGGAGCCGGAGCGCATCGTCGGGGTGGAAACCGGCGGCTGCCCGCACACGGCGATTCGCGAAGACGCCTCCATGAACCTGGCGGCGGTCGAGGCGCTGGCGCGCAAGTTCGGCAACCTCGAAGTCATTTTCGTGGAAAGCGGCGGTGACAACCTCAGCGCCACATTCAGCCCGGAGCTGGCCGACCTGACCATCTACGTGATCGACGTAGCCGAGGGCGAGAAGATTCCGCGCAAGGGTGGCCCGGGCATCACCAAGTCCGACTTCCTGGTGATCAACAAGACCGACCTGGCACCGTATGTGGGGGCTTCGCTGGAGGTGATGGAGCGCGATACCCAGCGCATGCGCCCACAGCGCCCATGGACCTTCAGCAACCTGAAGAAAGGTGAGGGGCTGCAGGCAGTGATCGATTTCATTGTCGAACGCGGAATGCTGGGTGTGCGCGGTTAAACCGCCGCGCACACCGGCGTAGGCGGTGCCACGCACCGCAGAGCTGTCGCCTGTTCAGCCAGAATGGGCGATAGGCTCGTCACCCAGTTCCTCGGCTGCCTCTTCATCGCCAGGCAGCGCGGTTATCACGCTGAAGTCGCTGACTTCCACCTGGCCGCCGCCATAACCCAGCAAGTGGAAGGAAAACGCCTTGCGATCGGTCGGGTTGTCGAAGCGGAAGTCCATCTCCAGTGGCTGATCGGTGGTGACTTGCACCTCGGCAGGCAGGCCCAGCGGTACGTCCTGTTCCAGTTGCTTGGCCTTGAGCTGGATATAGGCCACGTGCCTTGGGTCCAGCGAGCGGACCTTGATGCGTACCCGGGTACGCGAGCCCCCTGGCATTTCCAGGTATTGGGCACCGATCAGGTTGTCGGCCCAATCATCCTGAATGTGCTTGCGCAGCCTGATCGGCGCAGGGCCGCCAAACTGGTAGCGCAGGTTCAGCGGCGTCTGCAGCAGCGACTGGTCGAGCACGCCGGCCAGGGCACCGATCTGCTGCCCGAGCAGGTTATCGCCGCTGCCAAGGTAGCGGGCCTGCCCGGCGATGAAGCCCTCACTGGCGTAACGCCGGCACCGTTGTTGAAAATCGCACTCGGTAAACACCCCTTGGCCGTTGTGGTAGCGCAGCATGCCGTTGGTGTAGGCGATCATTTCGCGGCCGGTGTCGTAGTCGCGGTACAGCGAGCGACCGCCCAGGGCCATGGGGATCGGCAGCGAGAAGTAGTCGAGCAGTGAAGCGGCAAGGTCGATGTGGCCATAAGTCCCTTGCTTGAGCCGTGGCAATTGGGCCTGCTCCGGGGCCAGGGTCAGGTTGAAGCCCCAGGAGGACGCCAGGCGCACGCCGTCGATGCCATGCGACTCGTCGGAGGTCAGCACCACCAGCGTGTCCTTGAGTAC
Organism: Pseudomonas sp. UBA6699; assembly: GCF_002454615.1. NCBI lineage: Bacteria > Pseudomonadati > Pseudomonadota > Gammaproteobacteria > Pseudomonadales > Pseudomonadaceae > Pseudomonas > Pseudomonas sp. UBA6699. The sequence goes on along the minus strand of NZ_DKJF01000098.1, from coordinate 25,575 downwards.
CCCCTGGCGTTCGAGGCTGTCGAGGAACGCCGCAACCGCGTCTTCCAGGTAGGCCACTGCCGCCTGTTTCGGCGTGTCGAACCGTTCGAGGTACTCCGCCGGCGCGGAATAGGGCTGGTGGGTACCGACGGTCAGCAACGTGAGCATCCAGGGTTTGTCCTGCTGCTGCAAATGGCCCACGTAGCTCAATGCGCCCTCGAAGAACGCGCGGTCGTCCTTGCCCCAGGGGAAGTCCAGGTAGTTCTTGTTGGCAAACCACTCCAAGCCATGTACAGCCTCGAAACCGACATGCGGCATGATGCGGTCCTTGGCCATGAAGCGCAGGCCCGCACCTTGGAGGTAATGGGTGGTGAACCCGGCCTGGCGCAACTGCGCCGGCAGGCAGGCCTGGTTACGTTCGTTCTGGGTCAGCAGCTCAACCCCCTTGGGGGTGCCGTTGGCCAGCTTGTCATAGTCGCCACACAGCATGGCGTACAGCCCACGAATGGTCTGGTGGGTGTGCAGTACGTAGTCCGGGGTATTCATGCCGCGCTCGGCCCACCTGCTGAGCTTGGGCATGAGCTCTTCGTCGAAGGGGCTGTTCAACGCCTGACGGTTGGGCCGCAGGTAAGCGCCGGGGATGCCTTCGAGGGTGATCACCAGCAAATTGCGCGCACGGCCCGGGCCGTCCAGCAGGCGTTGCCCGTGCAGGTCGGATTGCGTCAGGCCGGTGCTGGGCAGGGGGGTGAAGGGCATGGAAGTGCCCAGCCACTCATCGGCCTGGCGCTGTACCTGGCCCACCCCGGCAGACAGCAACTGATGGCCCAGGTTGTATTGCCGCCATTGGTCGGCATCGGAAGGGGCCAGTTGCTGGCTGCCCCAGTGGGCGCCGAACAGCACGACCGGGATGGCCCAGGCCTTGCGCGGCAGCGCCAGGCCGCGCTGCGCACGGCCGCGCCAGGCGAGAACCAGCCACGCCAGCAGGCCGCCGCCCATCAGCCAGGGCAGCCAGGCATGGGCCAGGCCGCCGCCGGTGGAGTTTTCCATGAACTGCGGGTCGGCCAGGTAGGCCAGGTCGGCGCTGGTGGGCAAGCGGCCCACCGCGCTGACCAGTTCGGCCGAGGCGACCCACAGGGCCGCCCAGGCCAGCAACATCGGCAGTGCCAGCCACCACGGGCGGCGCTGCAGCAGTAACAGCAGCAGGCTGCCAAGGGCGAGGTCTGACAGGTAGCCCAGCGGGTTGGACCAACCCAGCATGGCGCGCGCACCCAGTGGGATCACCAACAGCAGGCCTGCCAGAGCGGCAAGCCGGGCCTGTGGGTGGTCGGACAGGTTCTTCACAAAAACTTCCCTTTTGCCATTGAATCGTCATGAAACTGTGCTGAATGATAACAGGCGGGCGGGAAGGCGGGCGCTACAAGGGTGGTTACCAAAAGCCGGGCCCGTAGTCGCGGGCCCGGCTGATGGCATAGGTCAGAAGTAGTAGGGGAATTTCAGGCTGAAGGAAAAGTCCGGGGCGTCGTCGGTCAGGCCAATGGACAAGTTGGGCACGATGGTGAGGTTGTTGCTGGCGGCGAAGGTCAGGCCGATGTTGAAGTTGGCGGCGTTGTAGTCACTGTTGGAAATCGACTGCCAGTCACCGCCATCCGGTTTGATCTTGCTCTTGCGGGCAAACTGGTCCGACACCGAGAACGACATGCTCATCTTCTCGTTGAGCGCGAACGCGATGCCCCCGCCGATTTGCCAGGAGTCGCCAAGCTTGACGTCGCCCGGCACCTTGCTGTTGACCTGCGGGCTGATGTCGCTGAACGAGTCCTGCATGTTGTAGGTGTAGGACAGGCTGCCGAACAGCACGGCCGGGTCAAAGGTCTTGACCAGCGAGATGCCTGGGGTGATCGACCACACGCCGTTGCCCGTCGGCAGGCTGTCCGGTACCGCCAGGTTGTTGTTGCCGTCCACCTCGCGCAGCTTGATGCCATAGGGGTCCTTGCCGGTCGGCGCCTTGACCCGCAGGGTGGCCACGGCATCCGGCCAGGTTTCGTCTTCGTCGAGGAACTTGTAGGCCACGCCAACGTTGATATCGCCGATTTCCGGGTCACGCGTGACGGTGGCATCGGAGGTGGCCGCGCCCGAGCCGCCGGCACCGCCGGACGAGTAGGTGGATTCGCGGTACACCACCGGCACGTTGATGTCGAACTGCCAACGTTGCGCCAGGTTGTAGCGCGCGGTCATGTCCAAGGTCCAGTTGTCGGCCTTGATGCGGTCGAGGTTGATGCTGCCCAGGAAAATCGAGTCCAGCGCCAGGAACCCGTTGAGGGTCAGTGCACGGGTGTCGTAGTGGGTATAGGTCAGGCCGGTCTCGAAGCTGAACTTGCCGCCACCGAAGAAGCCGCTGGCCTCGTCATACAGGTTGGACACGCTCTGCGCCGGCTCCGAGTCGGCAGCCAGGGCCTGGCCATAGGAACTGCCGGTGGTGCCAGGGGCGCCGGACGCTACCGTCTGGCCACCCTTCACGCCTTCGGCAGGCGACTTGACCAGGCGTTTGGGTGGGGCCGCCGCCGGGGCTTCTTCAACCTGCCGCACGCGTTGTTCCAGCACCATCAACGCTTGCTGCTGGGCCTCATACCGGCGCTTGAGTTCGGTCAGTTCCTGCTTCAGTGCCTCGACCTGCGGGTCGGCAGCGGCATACAGCAATGTGGCCGGAGCCAGGGTAGTCAGACAAACAAAAGCCTTGAGCGTAAAAGATCGGTGCATGGAGTTGCCGTCCCTTCCAACTACTTTTGATGAGACTGAGCGTAGATCAGTATCCGAAAGTGCGAAGGCCTTTAAGCTGATCAAGGCTGCCATTGAGCGAAGCCGCTGTCGGCATGCTCTCGCGCATGACCACGTTGAGGGAGGTGACATTGCTGACCAGGTTGCCGTTGCCCAGCAGCGTGGTGTTCTGCATCAGGCCGCCCTGGGCCAGGCGTTGCATGCTGCTGCCCTGGTTGTTGCTGGCGTTGATGTTCAGCTGCACGCCCACGCCGCTGGCCGATACGCTCAGCGAACCGGCGCCGTTTTCTGCGTTCAGCGTCTGGCCTGCGGCCAGCGCCTGGCCCTGCTGTTGCACCACCGGTGCCTGGTTGGCCTTGGTGACGTTGATGTCGACGTTGTTGTATGCGCCGTTGTTATCACCGGCGGCGCGCACTACCTGGGTGACGCCCTCGCTGGTGGCCAGCCCGGCACCGCCGGTCACGCTGCCGGTCCCGGACGCAGCGGCCGCCCCAGCCGCGCTGCCGGTGCCTTTTTCATTGATCGTCGACACGTAGAATTGTGGCTTGATTGTCGACGCTTGCACCTGCAGGCTGCTGCTGGCGCCAATCACGTCGCCTTTGGCATTTTGCCAGGTGCTGCTCATGACGATGCCGAAGCTCACGATGCGCCCCGGCATCACGTAACGACCACGCAAAGTTGCCAGTTCCTGGTCCTTCAGTTCGATGGGTTTGAACGTTTCTGCATGAACCGGCAGGCTGGCAGCCAGGCAGGCCAATGCCAGCAGGAAGGGGTTGTTCATGGCGGGCTCCCGGGAGCGTCATGCTCCTTATCATTGGACGTATCGTTAGAAGAAGTCGCTTTTGATGAAGCCAAAGTCCAGCAGCTCTGCGTCCTGCACCGGGGTGAAGTTGTTCACTCGACCCTTGGCGGTCAGCGGCAGAGGCGGGTCGAGCAAGACATTGTTCTTGTCATAACCCTGGCCGATCACGGCGAAGATGATGCCGTTCCAGCCCTTGAGGAAGTCGTCTACCTTGTAGCGCCTGTGGCCCAGCACTGGGTCACCGACATACACCCAGCCCTTGTCGACTTTCTGCATGACCACGAAGTGCTTGTAGCCACGCACATCCATCAACACCACCACCGGAATGCGCACGCTGTGCAGGGTATCGGGCGCTACACGGTAGCCGCGGGCACGCATGCCCAGGCTTTCCACGTAGCGCTTCATGTCGAGCATCGAAAAGCCCTGGGTGCGCACCAGGTCCTGGTCGGCGTGGGCCAGCATGCCTTCGATGATCTGGTGTTCGTCCACATCCAGCCAGTAGGCCTGGCGCAGGATGGTCGCCAGGGCAGCAGCACCGCAGCTGAAGTCGGTTTTCTGTTGCACCAGGTCGGCGAACTTGCGCTCGCGCACGCTTTGCAGGGGTTTGAACACCACGGCGCCGCCCGGCAATACCGCCAGCGGCATTTGTGCAGCTTCGCTCACGCTGGCCAGGCACAGTAAAAACGCCAAGGCGATAATGCGCATGATCGGATGCCTTCTTGTTCTGTTGAAGAAAGGCCCCCCGAAGGGGGCCTTGATTGCAGCGTTAGAACGAGGTGTTGGAGATGGCCAGCGAGTTGCTCTGCTGGTTGCCTACACCGGCGGCCACGTTCACGCCCAGGTTGCCGCTGCCACCGTTGACCGAACCGCTAAGGGTTGCAGTGTTGGTAACAGGGTTGGCCCAGCCGGTCGGGGTCAGCACTTGGAAGGACACGGTATTGCTCAAGTCGTAAGCACTGCTTTCGCTGTAGCTCTTGGCGACGTCGTTGGAGGACTGATGCGATTGCTCGCCAGACTTGGAGAAGTCAGAGGCGGAAGCATTTTCGTACGAGGACTCATGAGACTTGGTGTACGAAGAATCGCGCGACTTGTCGTAGGAGGACTGGTGCGACTTGTCGTAGTTCGAGTCGAATGCCTTCTCGAAGGACGAGTCATAGGCACTTTCGTGCGACTTGTCGATCGAGGCGTTCAGCGAGGCGTTCAGCGAACCATCGAAGCTGCTGGTGCGCGAGCGTTCGCGGCGGCCGTCGTCGGTGGTGACCGTGCGGGTCGCGTCGGCTGCTGCAGCCAGGCTGGCGTTCAGGCTGGCACTGCTGGACGAGCTGTTGGAACCGCTGGCCGAACCGCTCATGCCCCAGCTGTTGGAACCGCTGGCGCTGGCACTGTTGGAGCCACTGGCATTGGCGCTGCTCGAACCACTGGAGTTCCAGCCGCTGGAGCCGCTGTTGCTGGCGCTTTGCGAGCCGGCCACGCTGAAGCTCGACGACGCGCTGCGGTCGTCGCTCGAGTTGAAGGTGCCATCACGCGAGCTCGAGCCGCTGGCCGAAGTGGTGAAGGTCAGCGTGTCTACCCGGTAGGTGCGGTCGGCGCTGTTGTTCACCGTCAGGCCTGGGCCGGACTGGTTGGCGGAGGCGGTCGCCGTGGCGTTGCCCAATGGAGCGCCGGTGTTGGCGATGGCCATGGTGTTTTTCTGCTGGTTGAGGTCGCCACCGGCCACGTTGATGCCGATGTTGCCTTCAGCCCCGCTGGCCGAGCCGCTCATCAGCGCCGACGATTGCGTCGAGTAGTTGTCTACCCGGTTGCTGCGGCTGGTTTGCACCACGTCGGCCGTGGCGTTGGCCATGCCGAACACGAAGCTGTTGTCCAGGCTCGATTCGGAGCCGGCGTTGGCGATGGCTGCAGCGTTGTCCTGCTGGTTGCCATTACCGGCCGCGACGTTGATGCCGACGTTGCCGCTGGAGCCGGTGCCCGAGTCGCTCATCTCGGCTTCGTTGATGGTGCCTTGGTTGGTGATGCGGTTGTTGGTACTGGTTTGAGTGTCCCAGGCATTGGCGGTTGCATACACCGGGATCTTGGTGGCAGGAGGCGTGTGCTGGCCATTGTTGTTGCCATTATGGTAGTCACCGCGCCGGTCGTTTTGCCCAGCTTGTACAGCAACAGCCATGACCGCAGCAATTGCGAAAACCAGAGGCTTGATTGCCATCGAGGGTTTCATGGTGATTCTCCGTACTCTAGTAGGTTAAGTGTCGTTCTTAACTGAAAGGGTCAGTCCGCGACCCGGATGCTCAAGGTGTTGGCCATGCGGTTTCCCACCCCGGCACTCTGGTTCAACTGGATCACCCCACGGCTACCGGTGAAGGCCTGGTCACTGGTGGTGACCTGGCGATAGCCGGCTGGGATATCCGTTGCTCCGGAGTTGTTGAGCAGCGTCACGTTCTGTTGCATGAGGACGCTGTCGTCGATGCTTTGCGGTTGTGCGCCAATGCTGATGCGCATGGCATTGGCTTGCTGGGTGTTGGCGCCTGCGCTCTGGTTCACCCCCAGGGCGCCGCTGGCATTACTGAAAGCGTTGCCCTGAATGGTCGCGCGGGCGTCCATCCTCGGGTCGGCGGGGGTGTTGAGCTGTTGGCGGATCTGGGTACTGGCGTTGGCCTCGGGGCCAACGGCGATGGCGCGGGCATTGGCCTGCTGCTGCTGGTCCCCGGCGGCCTGGTTGACGCTGAGGTTGCCTTGGTAGCGGCTGCCGGAACTGTCGATGTCAGCGTTGTTGATGACCGGAACGGGGGACTGGGCGAAGGCGGGCGCACTGCACACCGCAGCCAGCATCAGCAGCATGTACTTCATCTCACTTGCCCCCGCCGGTCAGGATTTGCAGCGGCGCCAGGCCACGTTGCACGCTGGAGTTGACCATGTTGGCGATGCCGTTACCGGAACCACCGGTACCGCGGCCGCCGGCCAGGTTGGGCAACTGGTTCTGGTTGCCGAGGTTGCCGCCCAGGTTGTTGGTCTGCTGGGTGATCATGTTGCTGATGCCAGCGCCGCTGCTGATGGCGGCGAAGTCGCCGTCGCTCAGCTCGTTGGTCTGCTTGAGCACATAGGCAGAGGGGTTGGCGTTGACCGTGGTCGGATTGGGATCGGGCCGCAGGGGGGGCACGGTTGCGTTGCGCACCTGCACGTCACGGGTGATGGTGATGATCCCCTTGTCGGCCTGCGCCGTCAGGCTCAGTGACCCCAGTACGCAGCCCACCAGCATGGCGTGATAAAGGTGGTTGGCTGGTTTCCTCACGACGGCACTTCCTTCTTTGAACACTGGGCCTGATCAGCGATGCGAAGGACAGAGCAGAAGGTGTGCCGCTTTTTGAATTGGTATGAAAATCAGGCGCTTGGCGATGACAGCTGGGACGTAGGTGGGGTGTGGTGTTTCAGCCGTGAAACAGTTGCACACCGGCATGGCCGGGCGGGCCTGCTGTGGCGTCGCTTGAAGGGAGATTTCGCAGCGGTGTTTCACCCGCTTGACACTCACCCTGCTAGTGGGAGCAGCCGCCTGGTTTCGGGGGTTGTACCGCAGGGGGCTGTGTCAGTGGCTTAACACTCGGCACGGCAGGCTGGCTTATCGCTATCAAGGAGCCTAGCCACCGCTTCCAGGGCCAACAACTGGCGCTGTGGCCAACTCCCTTCAATTATCTGGTGGGGCTGGCCATGCTGCTGCAACCAGGCCCGGCTGTCTTCGAAAAAGCGTTGCCGATCGCGCACGTCCGGCTGGCTGCGCTGGCCGTCGGCGACCCATTCCACGCCTTGTGGGCTTAGCAAAAGGTGCAGGTCGTAATGCCGGGCGAGCAGGGCCTGTTCCAGCCAGGCTGGGCAGTCGCCGAACAGGGCATGGCTCCAGAGCATGTTGCTGAGCAGGTGGGTGTCGAGGATCAGCAAGGGGGGCGCCTGCTCGCGGGCCTGGTCTTCCCATGCCAGTTGGCCACGGGCAATGCTGGGGATATCGGCGTAGCAGGTATCGCGGCGCTCCTGCTCGATGAAGTGACGCACGTATTCGGCCACCACCAAACCGCCAAAATGCGCCTGGATCACCCCGCTGAGCCAGCTTTTGCCGCTGGACTCGGGGCCGCACAGCACCAGTACTTTCGTCGCCTGCACCGTGCTCATGGCTGCACCAATGCCGGGTCTCGCCGCCATTCCAGCCAGCCGCGTACGGCTATGAGGGTCAAAACGGCGAACAAGCCTGCCGTGAAATACAGCTGCTGGTGCAGGTACAGGCCGACATACAGGGTGTCGACCACCACCCAGAGGGCCCAGCATTGCAGGCGCTTCTGCGCCATCCACAGTTGTGCCACCAGGCTGAAGCCGGTCAGGGTTGCGTCCAGCCACGGCATGGCGGCGTCGGTCCAGTGGGCCATGGCCGCGCCCAGGGCGGCACTCAGCAGCACCCCGACGGCCAGGCCGGCAAATAGCGCCGGGCCTTGCAAGCGCGAGACCTGGCGGGCGTCTTCAGCGCGGTCGGGGCGTTGCCATTGCCACCAGCCGTACAGTTGCAGGAGGGCGTAGGCCAGTTGCAGCAACATGCCCGAATACAGCTTCACCTCATAGAACAGCCAGCCATAGATCAGCACCATGACCAGGCCGATCGGCCAGCACCAGGCGTTCTGCTTGACCGTGAGCCAGACAGCGATGACGCCGAGGACGGCGGCGATGAGTTCAAGGCCGGACATCGGCGATCCTTGGAGGCTGCGGGGAAGGGGCGCGATTGTAGCTGTTCGGCGGGCGAAGGTGTAGCCGCGCCCGCCGGCAGCCCGTACTACACGCGGAACTGGCGCAGTAACTGCTCCAGTTCTTCGCTCAACTGGCCCAAGGCCACCCCCGCAACGCTGGACTGGCGCGCCGCATCGGCGGTTTGCTGGGACAGCCCGGCAGTGTCCTGTACGTTGCGGTTGATCTCTTCGACCACATGCGCCTGCTGCAGGGTGGCACTGGCAATGGACGCATTCAAGGCGGTGAGGTTGTTCAGCGCCTGGTTGATGGCGTCCAGGCTGGCGCCGGCCTCGCGGGCCTGTTCGACGGTCTGGCGCGAGGCCTCGCTGCTGGTGTCGATTGCCCGCACAGCGGCGTCCGACTGGCTTTGCAGGTGCTCGATCATGGTATGGATCTCGGCCGTGGACTGCGCGGTGCGCTGTGCCAGCAGGCGCACCTCGTCGGCGACCACGGCAAAGCCGCGGCCTTGCTCCCCGGCCCGGGCCGCCTCGATGGCGGCGTTCAGCGCCAGCAGGTTGGTTTGCTCGGCAATCGAACGGATCACGTCGAGCACGCCGCCGATGCGCGTGCTGTGCGCGGCCAGGTCGCGGATCACTTGCACAGCCTGGTCGATGGTCAGGGACAGCCGGTCGATCTGCGCCAGGCTGCCGTGGATGGCTTGCTGGCCCTGCGTGACCTGCAGTTGGGCGCTGTGCATTTCCCCGGCAGCCTGCTCGGCCGTCTTGGCCACGTCCTGCACGGCGTAGGTCACTTCGTTCACGGCGGTAGCCACCTGGTCCATCTGCAACGACTGCTGGGCACTGCGCTGCTCGGCGGCCCCGGCATTGTCACCCACGTGCCCGGCCGACTGGGCCAGCGCATGGGCGGCCCCTTGCAATTGGCCGACCACGCCCTGCAGCTTGCCATTGAAGCGGTTGAAGTGTTCACCAAGGCGGGTGATTTCGTCGCGACCATGGGTGTCCAGGCGCCGGGTCAGGTCACTTTCACCACTGGCGATGTTGCCCATGGCCTGCACCGCTTCCTGAAGGGGGCGGGCAATGCTGCGGGCGATCAGCATCACCACCAGCGCCATCAGCAGGGCAATGCCCAGGCCAACCAGCGAGGCATCGCGCAACTGGCGGGCGAATTCGGCCTGCACGTCATCGACGTACACGCCCGACCCGATGATCCAGCCCCATGGCTTGAACAGTTGTATGTAGGAGGTCTTGGCCACCGGCTCGCTCGCCCCGGGCTTGGGCCAGCGGTAGTTGACCGGGCCCGCGTCGTGCTGGCGCGCCAGGGCGACCATCTCATTGAACACGGCAAAGCCGTCGGGGTCGCGGATGGCTGACAGGTCCTGGCCGTCGAGCTTGGGGTTGGTCGGATGCATGATCATCTTCGGCCCCAGGTCGTTGATCCAGAAATAATCGTCGTGGTCGTAGCGCAGCCCCCGGACAACTTGCAGCGCTTGCTGCTGGGCGGCTTCACGGCTTAGCGTGCCGGCTGCCTCCAGCCCTTGGTAATAGGCCAGTACCCCTGCAGCGGTTTCCACCACATGGCGGGTCTTTTCGGCCTTGGCCTGGTACAGGTCGCCGTGGATCTGGCGCAGCATCAGCAGCCCCAGCACCACCAGCATGGCCACCGCCACCACCAGGATCAGCCACAGGCGTTGGCTGATCGACATTGATCTCAAAGTGTTCATCCAGCCGCTCCCCCATTGTTCTTTTTATTCAGCTGCATCCAAGCACGGTTTGCAGCCATGCCCCACTCGACTAATGGCTAAGTGCTATCTTTGTCACAGTCTGCAGAAGGTTGCGTAACGGATTTGCAAAGGTGCTCTGACAGGATTTCGGCCGCGCAAGATGAAACCTTTAGCCGCCGTGAACTTTTCCACTGGCGCTGGTCCCAACAGTCGCTGTAAAAAGCCGGTCCGCGTGCGGCAATCGTCAATAGATCAAGAACAAGGAGCCTGCTGCGAGCAGCGCTCCACCGGGGGAATGATGGATTTTTGGACTGCCTTCCAGGCAATCATCTTGGGCGTAGTAGAGGGGCTGACGGAGTTCCTGCCGATTTCCAGTACCGGCCACCAGATCATCGTCGCCGACGTGATCGGTTTTGGCGGTGAACGGGCCATGGCTTTCAACATCATCATCCAGCTGGCTGCGATCCTGGCCGTGATGTGGGAGTTTCGCAGCAGGATCTGCGAAGTGGTTTTCGGCTTGCGCAGCCAACCCAAGGCACGGCGCTTTACCGGTAACCTGTTGTTGGCATTCCTGCCTGCGGTTGTACTGGGCGTACTGTTCGCCGACCTGATCCACGAGTACCTGTTCAACCCGGTCACCGTGGCGGCAGCGCTGGTGGTGGGTGGGGTGATCATGTTGTGGGCCGAGCGGCGCACGCATCGGGTAGAAGTTGACCATGTCGACGACATGCGTTGGAGCCATGCGCTGAAAATAGGCTTCGTGCAGTGCCTGGCGATGATCCCCGGCACATCGCGTTCGGGCTCGACCATCATCGGCGGGCTGCTGTTCGGTCTGTCGCGCAAAGCGGCCACCGAGTTCTCGTTCTTTCTCGCCATGCCGACCATGGTCGGCGCGGCCGTGTATTCGGGCTACAAGTACCGCCACCTGTTCCAGCCGGAAGACTTGCCGGTGTTCGCCATCGGTTTCGTCACGTCGTTCATTTTCGCCATGATCGCCGTGCGTGCGCTGCTCAAGTTCATTGCCAACCACAGCTATGCCGCGTTTGCCTGGTATCGCATCGTGTTCGGCCTGTTCATCCTGGCTACCTGGCAGTTCGGCTGGGTCAACTGGACCTCGGTTCATGGCTGAGCTGCGGCGTGCCGCGCCGCTGGACGGGGTACGCAACCTGCGCCTGAAACTGCTGGTGCTGGCCGTGTTGTGCGTGCTGCCAGGGCTAGGCGCGGCTCGCATGGCCTGGCTCGACCAGGCCTGGTGGCCATTGGCGCTGTACCCGGCGATGAGCCTGGTCAGCGTCATGCTGTACTGGCAGGACAAACACCAGGCACGTCAGCAGGCCTGGCGCACGCCCGAGAAAGTGCTGCATGCCAGCGAGCTGCTGGGTGGCTGGCCGGGTGCGTTGCTGGCGCAGCAGCTGTTCCGGCATAAGACACGCAAGTTTTCGTACCAGCTGCTGTTCTGGGCGATTGTGCTGTTGCACCAGGTGTTCTGGGCCGACTGGCTGTTTTTCGATGGGCGCTTTCTGCCTTTAGGGTGAAGTGCGGCACCGAAGCGGGGGGCAGGCGGTATTACAGCAGCAAACCCACCTGTAACCGCTTCGGCAACCGTCGCACCACCAGCTGGTGCGAACGCTGCAGCAAGTCACGCAATTCGTCCCGGCCCATGGGGTAGGGCGGCGCCATGCTGATCCAGCGTGCCCGTGCCAGGTAAGGCGCAGGTCGCACTCCAGGGCGGTCGCAATAGCCGAGAAACAAATCGTCGGCCACCTTGAACGACAGCCCTGCGCCGGCCAGGTCGAGTACCGCGAACATCTTGTTGCCGGCCACCGAGAACACCCGGATACCGCCCCACTTGTAGTCTTCCTGGGCACCCGGCAGCTCCAGGCAGAATGCCGCTACTTCGGCTTCGCTCATGTTCGCGTTCATACGTATCGCTCCCCACACGCCTCGAACGATGCCGCCAGGTGGTCGATCCACACCCGTACAGCCGGCAACAGGCCGCGCCGGTGCGGGTACACCGCCTGCAGGTAGCCACCTGGCAGCGACCATTCAGGCAGCAGGCGTACCAGCTCGCCGCGTTCCAGCTCCGCCTCGCAAAACATGCTGGGTAATGCAGTAAAGCCCAGGCCAGCCCGTACAGCGGCATTACGTACTACGAAATCGTCGATCGCCAGGCGTGGCTCCAGGGCCAGGTCCTGTTGCTTGCCGTTGGGGCCCAGCAGGCGAAAGTGCACCAGCCGGTCTGCCTCGGCGGCGCCCAGTACCGGCAACGTCGCCAGTTCGGCAGGGTCGCGGATGTGGTCGGCGAAGCCTGGGGCGGCAACCAGCTGCATTTGCGCCTGGCGCAGGCGGCGGGTGACCAAGGCCGGGTCTTCATCGCCCAGGTCGCGCACGCGCAGGGCAACGTCGATACCTTCGGAAATCAGGTCCACCCGGCGGTTGAGCAGTACCATGTCCAACTGCACCAGCGGGTACTGCTCGAGAAAGCGGCTGATCACCTGCGGCAGAAACGCGTGGGCCAGCGCCACGGGGCAGGACACACGCAAGCGCCCGCGTGGTTCGCTGCTCATGCTGGCCACCGTTTCATTGGCGGCTTCAGCCTCCAGCAGCATGGCCTGGCAGTGATGCAGGTAGCGCTCGCCCACTGCGGTGAGTTTCAACTGCCGGGTGGTGCGCTGCAGCAGGCGGGTGCCCAGGCGCTCTTCGAGCTCGGCGATGCGCCGGGACAAGCGTGACTTGGGAATGCCCAGCTGGCGCCCCGCTGCAGCAAAACCGCCGGCTTCCACTACGCGGGCGAAATAGAAAAGGTCATTGAGGTCTTGCATGAACAGGTCTCATTGTTCCACTTATGAGACAAACTAACGCATTTTCTGCGGCTTATCAGTCATTAATCACTCCGGTAGGATTCTACCCATCGTGATCGCCAAGTGATGCGGTCTTCATTCACAGGAGAGTCCCATGAAACTGTTGCACATCGATTCGAGCATCCTGGGTGACAATTCCGCATCCCGCCAGTTGAGCCGCGAGGTGGTCGAAGCCTGGAAAGCCGCAGACCCGAGCGTTGAAGTGGTGTACCGCGACCTGGCTGCCGATGCCATTGCACACTTCTCTGCTGCCACGCTGGTAGCCGCTGGCACCCCGGAAGACGTACGCGACGCCGCCCAGGCATTCGAGGCCAAGCTCAGTGCCGAGACCCTGGAGGAATTCCTGGCCGCCGACGCCGTGGTGATAGGCGCGCCGATGTACAACTTCAGCGTGCCGACCCAGCTCAAGGCCTGGATCGACCGCGTTGCCGTGGCCGGCAAGACCTTCCGCTACACCGAGGCGGGCCCCGAGGGGCTTTGCGGTAACAAGAAGGTAGTGCTGGTTTCCACCGCGGGTGGCCTGCACGCTGGCCAGCCAACGGGTGCTGGGCATGAAGACTTCCTCAAGGTGTTCCTGGGCTTCATTGGTGTCACCGACCTGGAAATCGTCCGCGCTCACGGCTTGGCCTACGGCCCGGAGCAGCGTACACAGGCGCTTGACGCCGCACAGGCGCAGATCGCCAATGAGCTGTTTGCAGCGGCTTGATGCACAGCGATAAGGCTTGCAAGGCTCAGGTGCCGGCAAGTCCGCGCTGCTGATCGTGCCCTGCTCAAGGGCACTGGAAACCCGCGAATACGCAGTGTTCGCGGGTTTTCTGCGTTATGCATCAACGTTACAGGTTGACGCAACAGTCGGACTGTTGCGCCACCCTAGGCCACAACTGTGCTGGTCCTCTTCAGAGTTATAGCCTTATGCTGTAACGAAATATGTCTAGAACGCCTGAAGAAGGAAGCTGCCGTGCCGCTCAAGGACCTGCTCATCGCCCTGGTGGTGATTGTTGCCTGGGGAGTCAACTTTGTAGTCATCAAGGTTGGCCTCGACGGCTTGCCGCCGATGCTGTTGGGGGCACTGCGCTTTTTGCTGGTGGCGTTTCCCGCGGTGTTGCTGGTCAGGCGCCCCAAATTGCCCTGGCGCTGGCTCATCGCCTACGGCGCAACCATTTCTCTGGGCCAGTTCGCCTTTCTCTTCCAGGCCATGTACAGCGGCATGCCACCAGGGCTGGCTTCGCTGATTCTGCAATCGCAGGCATTCTTCACGCTCGGCTTCGCCGCGCTGTTCCTCGGTGAACGGCTGCGCCTGGCCAGTGTGCTGGGGCTACTGGTGGCGGCCAGTGGCCTGGCCCTGATCGGCAGCGAAGACGGTGGCCACGTGCCGATGGTGGCGCTGCTGCTGACATTGTGTGGCGGGGCCATGTGGGGGCTGGGCAACATCATTACCCGGCGCTTTGGCTCGGTTGACCTGGTGGCGCTGGTGATCTGGGGTGGGTTGATCCCGCCGTTGCCGTTCCTGGCGTTGTCCTGGTGGCTGGAAGGCCCAGAGCGTATTGGCCATGCGCTTGCCAACATCAGCCTCAGCTCGGTGCTGGCGCTGGCATACCTGGCTTTTGTCGCCACCATGATCGGCTACAGCCTGTGGAGCAAGCTGTTGTCCCGCCACCCGGCCGGTAAGGTCGCGCCTTTTTCGCTGCTGGTGCCGGTGATCGGCTTGAGTTCGTCGGCATTGCTGCTGGGCGAACGGCTGACCGCAATTCAGGGCTGGGGCGCCGTGTTGGTGATGGCCGGGCTGCTGGTGAACGTATTCGGCGCGCGGATCGGCCAGCGCTTGCGTGCGGCCAGCGCCTGACAGGAGGGTAGTGGGGGGGGGTGACGGCTGAAGCGTTGACCGGGTGGTAAGGCCCCATTGCCGGTTGCTCAGGTGCGGCTCTGTTAGACTCGGCCTCATTGTTCGAGACCAGGCCAACGGAGCGTTTGCATGATCATTTCCACTACCAGTCAACTTGAAGGCCGCCCGATTGCCGAATACCTCGGCGTGGTCAGCGCCGAATCGGTCCAGGGCATCAATTTCGTCCGCGATTTTTTTACCCGTGTTCGCGACGTGCTGGGTGGTCGCTCGCAGACCCTGGAAAGCGCACTGCGCGAGGCCCGCGAGCAGGCAACCGAAGAGCTGAAGGCGCGCGCCCAGCAGTTGCGAGCCGAAGCGGTAGTCGGTGTGGATTACGAGATCAGCATGCCTTCGGTACAAGGCGGCATGGTCGTCGTGTTTGTCACCGGCACCGCAGTGCGCCTGCGCTGAAGGCCGGTTTGCCACTGGTCGGCTGCCTGGGGTTTGCCCGGCTGGTCTGTAAATGACCGACTAGTCTCACTTTTACAGGCCGCGTCACTTGGCAACTTTTCTGGTTGCCGGCGCGTTGCCGCTCAGGGAGACAGGGCATGAGCGAATCTTTTTTCGAAGACCTTAACGATGCGTTTCCGATCAACAGCCAGGTGCGTTGCGGCCAGGCGGCATTCCGGCTTGGGTTCGCCCACATGACCCTGGATGACTCCGAGCAGCTTCAGCCTGCCCATCTGCAGCGCAGCAAAAAGGGCCGCTTCATGCCACGGGTGCCGCTGAAGAAGTAACCCCGCGCTGCCCGACGGCGGACTTTTTATGGCCATTCGTTGACCCGCCTCATGAAATGATTGGGTAACACTCGCCGGATCGCCAAGCCTGTGCTTTGCTGACGCCACATTCGAGCAACGGAGGACTGGATGCTCATGCGCGTCAGGGAAGAGACTTATTGGCACTGGGCGGACGCCCAACTACACAGCCGCAGCCACGACGAAGCGCTCAGCGATGGCACCACACTTGACGTGCAGGTGCGCTTGTCGCGCCTGGGCGCAACGCAATTGTTCCTGGGGTTGTATGCCGGGGATGGGCGGGCGCTGGTGGAGGAGTACTACCCCGCGCGGCCGGGCGAGACCATGACCCGTGCCATGGTTTGGGGTGTCGACCGCGCCAGGGCCATGGCGACAGGGGCACTGCCGTTGCCGCCCGCCCGCCGCCAGCGGCGCCAGGCATGAAAAAGCCCGGCCTGTTCAGGCCGGGCTTTGCTAACGGTGGCAACCTCAATTGAGCGGTTCGATCACCTTGACTGCCTGCTGCTCACGGGCAGCGGGCCACTCCTGTTGCAGGGTCTGCAGCACACGGCCAACGAACTCGGTGTCGGCGGCGGCCTTCTTGCCAACGTAGCCTTGGCCACGACGGTAGACCTTGAAGCGGGCACGCATGCTGGGCAGGTGCTCTTCAAATTCAGCTTCGACGGTATTCGGTGGCAGGCGATCGAGGCGCACTTCACCGGTTTGGCTGACCCACAGCAGGTGGTCGTCGAGGCTGTCTTTGCGGCCGGCGAACAGCTGGGCCAATTGGTCGATGGTCGGATTGTTGTTCAAGTTCATCATAAAGCCCCCATTACCCATTCGTAGGTGATTTTCACAGTTGGCGCTACCACGGTGTAGCACACTACCAACGCTGCTACAGCAGCATCGCAACAGGGGCTTTCTCACGCTGCCTTTTGGACAGTTTCCCGCTCCACGAACGGCCCGCGTTACCGCGCAGACCGTCTGGAATACCCTTGCCACCGCCCCCGATCAGGGGGACGGCTTCATCATGCACAAGGGCGATGAACGGCGTCAACCATTTTGTAGTGAATATTTCTTTTCACTACAAAGTGTCGATTTGTTCGACAATCCGCGGCCTTTCTACAGGCCGGAAAGGATCGCAAAGACGGCACGGACCCGGGCCTCATTGGGGTAATTGCGGTTGGCCAGCAACACCACCGCCAGCTGTTCGGCGGGCACGAACGCAGCGTAGGCACCAAAGCCATTGGTGGAGCCGGTCTTGTTGTACCAGGCCGCAGGCAGCGCCGGCTGGGCTGGCTGCAAGCGCGTGACTGGCTGTGGTTCACGGATCAGCCTTGGGCTGTTGCCATCGACCAGCGTGTCCAGTGCGACCGGGGAGGGGTAGCGCTCCCAACCCAGGCCCTGGGTCATGGCGCCGACCTGAAAGTAGCCTTGGCGGGTAATGCTCAAGGCTTGCTGCAGCGCCGGTGGCAGGCCCTGAGGTTGCAGGTGCAGGCGCACGTAGCGCAGCAGGTCGCGGGCGCTGGTCTTGATCCCGTAGGCTTCGTCGGCATAGGGGCCGGGGCCGACGCGTACCGGCTTGTCGGCGGCATCGTAACCTTGTGCGTACAGGCCCTGGGCGCTGGCGGGCACCTGCAGATAGGTGGCGCGCAGGCCCATCGGTGCCAACAGCCCTTCGCTCATCAGTGTCGAAAACGATTGCTGTTGTGCGCGGGCGGCCAGGTCGCCGAACAGGCCCAGGCTAGGGTTGGAGTAGCAGCGCTGGGTGCCGGGTTTGGCGCGTGGTTGCCAGTGCCGGAAGAAATCGACGACCTGCTGCGGCGTCTGGACGTCATCCGGGAACTGCAGCGGCAGGCAGTCCGCGCTGTAGGCACCGAGGTCGCGAACGGACGCCTCGCCAATAGGGGCGCCTGCCAACGCCGGGTGGTAACGCTTGGCCGGCGCCGACAGGTCCAGCTTGCCCTGCGCGCTGGCCAGCGCGGCCAAGGTGGCGGTATAGGTCTTGCTCAACGAGCCGATTTCAAACAGCGTGTCGCGGCTTACCGGCACGCTGTCGGCCTTGCTGGCCACGCCGTAACTGAAATAGTGCGCATGGCCGTGGGCATAAATGGCCACCGCCATGCCGCTGATGCCTTGCTCCTGCATCAGCGGGCGGACGACCTGGTCGACCTTGGCCTGCAACGGGTCGTGAGCCTGGGCGGTGGTATGGCCCAAGGCAAGCGTGATGGTGGTGGCAATCAAAGCCTTGCGCAAGCGCGGCATGAGCGGTTCCTTGTGTGCATGGTGTCCGTTGAGCGATACCCCAGGGGGTTCCGGCGTTAGCGCTGAAAAGCCGGAAACCTTATCGTCTGCCCTTGCACAATGACAAGACGGGAGCCGTGATGAAGTATTTGCGCATGCTGTTCGACAATTTCACCCTGGCCTTGCTCGGGGTGGTCTGCATTGCCACCGTATTGCCTTGTTCGGGCGACGGCGCGGTGTACTTCGGCTGGCTGACCAACCTCGCCATCGGCCTGCTGTTCTTCCTGCACGGTGCCAAGCTGTCGCGTGAGGCGATCATCGCAGGCGCCGGGCATTGGCGCCTGCACCTGCTGGTGTTCTCCTGCACGTTCGTGCTGTTCCCGCTGCTGGGGTTGGCGTTCAAGCCGCTGTTCGTGCCACTTGTAGGCACTGAGCTGTACCTGGGTGTGCTGTACCTGTGCGCCTTGCCCGCAACCGTGCAGTCGGCCATCGCCTTCACTTCGCTGGCCCGCGGCAATGTGCCGGCAGCCATCTGCAGTGCGGCGGCGTCCAGCCTGCTGGGTATCTTCCTCACCCCATTGCTGGTGGTGATGTTGCTGGGCGCCAGTGGCGATACTGGCTCCGGCCTGGATGCGGTCCTCAAGATCACCTTGCAACTGCTGGTGCCATTCGTGGCCGGGCAGATCGCGCGGCGCTGGATTGGCGCCTGGGTAAAGCGCAATGCCCGCTGGCTCAAGGTGGTCGACCAGGGGTCGATTCTGCTGGTGGTGTATACCGCCTTCAGCGAGGCAGTGGTGACCGGCCTGTGGCACACGGTTTCGTCGCAGCACCTGGCGGGGTTGTTCGCGGTATGCGGCATTCTGCTGGCGGTGGTGTTGTTCGCTACCCGCTTGTTGGGCAAGGCGCTGGGCTTCGACCTCGAGGACCGTATCACCATCCTGTTCGCCGGCTCGAAGAAAAGCCTGGCCACCGGTGTACCCATGGCGCAGGTGCTGTTCGTGGGCAGTGGCATTGGCGCGATGATCCTGCCGCTGATGCTGTTCCACCAGATCCAGTTGATGGTGTGCGCGGTGCTGGCGCAGCGTTATGCCAGCCGTGAGCAAGGTTTGCCAGAGGCTCTGGCAGGCGCTGAACGTGCTGCGGCGGGCCCCCGCCAACCCCCAGCCAACCCGTGATCAGTCGCCCTCCAGCGCGCGTTCTACAAACGCGCGGCTGGCGCCAAGCACCTGGCCTTGCACGCTTTCGCTGACCAGCATGCGGCCAACCAGCAGCGCGCCCACGCACTGACTGATCAATACCCAGGCCAACTGCTCATCCTCCAGGGTGGCGCTCCAGGCCTGGTGCAGCTGCACTAACCAGTGCTCGGCCACTTCCCGCACAGGCGTGTCAGCGCGGGCTATCTCCACCCCTAGCGGCGGCAACGGGCAACCCTGCTCGGCGTTGTGCAGGTGCGCCAGGCTAAGGTATTGCTGCAGGCAGCGGGCCAGGCGCTCGCGGCTGGCACCTTGGTTGGCCAGCCGGGCGAGTGGGCTGTTGCAGAGTTCCTGCCGGACCACCTCGGTGAACAGGTCATCCTTGGACGGAAAGTGGTTGTAGAACGCCCCCCCGGTCAGGCCAATGGCTTTCATCAAGCCGGCAACGCCCGTGCTGGCAAAGCCCCCGCGCTTGGCCAGCGCACCGCTGCTGGCGAGCAAGCGTTCACGGGTTTGCTGCTTGTGTTCGTTTGGGTAGCGCATGGGCGTGCCTCTGCAAGACGGCTTGACGAAAGCCGGCATAGTAGCATAGCGTTCGTTTACTAAACGATCATTCATCAATGGGTGCAGGCATGTCGGAACAACAAAAAGTCGTGCTGGTGATTGGTGCGGGGGATGCCACCGGCGGCGAGATTGCCAAGCGTTTTGCCCGCGAGGGCTATATCGCCTGTGTCACCCGGCGCCAGGCTGACAAGCTGCAGCCGTTGCTGGAAGAAATACGCGCTGCCGGTGGCCAGGCCTACGGGTTCGGCTCCGATGCGCGCAAGGAAGACGACGTGGCGGAACTGGTCGAAACCATCGAGCGCGATATCGGCCCGATCGAAGCCTTTGTGTTCAATATCGGCGCCAATGTGCCATGCAGCATTCTGGACGAAACCCCACGCAAGTATTTCAAGATCTGGGAAATGGCTTGCTTCGCCGGCTTTCTGACTGCCCAGGCGGTAGCGCGGCGCATGGTCCGGCGCGAGCGCGGCACGCTGCTGTTCACTGGCGCCACCGCCGCAACCCGTGGTGCGGCCGGTTTTGCCGCCTTCGCCGGCGCCAAGCATGGCTTGCGTGCATTGGCCCAGAGCATGGCCCGCGAGTTGGGGCCGCGCAATATTCATGTCGCCCATGTGGTGGTGGACGGGGCCATCGACACTGCCTTCATTCGCGACAGCTTCCCCGAGCGCTACGCCCTCAAGGGTGAGGGTGGCATCCTGAACCCTGCACACATCGCCGACAGCTATTGGTTCCTGCACGCCCAGCCCCGCGACGCCTGGACCTTCGAGCTGGACCTGCGGCCCTGGATGGAAGGCTGGTAAACCCTTTTCCCTGCAAGGACATGACCATGCACAAGCACGTCGATTTCTACTTTGACCTGGGTAGCCCAGCCAGTTACCTGGCCTGGACCCAGCTGCCGGCGCTATGCGCCCGCCACGGCGCAACGCTGCACTACCGGCCAATGCTCCTGGGCGGCGTATTCCAGGCCACGGGCAACGCTTCGCCAGCGATGATCCCCGCCAAAGGGCGCTATATGTTCACCGACCTGGCGCGCTTTGCCGCCCGCTACGGGGTGCCGTTTGGGCTGCCGCCGGGTTTTCCGGTCAATACGCTGCACTTGATGCGAGGCGTCATGGGTACGCAATTACGCGCGCCGGAGCGTTTCGAGGGGCTGCTGGCGGTGTTGTTCAAGGGTTTGTTTGCCCAGCAGCGCACCCTGAGCGATGTGGCGGTACTGGACGCCACCCTGGCTGAAGGCGGCTTTGACCCACACGCGTTTCACGCACTGGCAGCAGATGACGAAATCAAGGCAGCACTGCGGCAGGCGACCGAGGTTGCGGTGCAGCGGGGGGTATTTGGTGCGCCGACGTGCTTTGTCGGCGAAGACATGTTCTTCGGTCAGGACCGCCTGGACTTCGTCGAGGCAGCGCTGCAGCAGGGGGCGAGCAGCCTTTCCAGCTGAGTGCGTTCCCACTGGCTGAGCAGATCGCAGGGGTTGCTGCCATACCGTTGCCAGGCATCGAGCCCCGCCTGCGCCCCGCACGGGGCCGTGCAGTGGATGCACTGGGCAAGGCCCTCGCTGTCCAGCGCGAGGGTCAGTTGCCAGCCGTCGATGATCACGTCCACCAGGGCGTGGTCATGGCGCTGGGCTATCGACAGGGTATGGATACCGAGCGCTGCGTCACGCAGGCGTTGATAGACCACCCGGCTGTTCATGCCGTCAGAAGTTCGCCGGGGTATTGGCGCTGATGATCTCGGCCTCGTCCGGGCCGATGTTCTTGAAGCTGTGCGGCAGGGTGGTGGGGATGTAGTAGCCATCACCCGAGTTGAGCACGCTGACCTGGCCGTCGACCCACAGCTCCACAGTCCCCCGCGTGACCAGCCCGCATTCTTCGCCTTCGGCATGCACGATCGGTTCGCCGGAGTCTGCGCCCGGCGCGTACAGCTCACGCAACATGCGCATCTGCCGGCCTTCGACACTGGCACCGACCAATAGCATACGCAGGCCGTTACGGCCCAGGTCTGGCTGTTCGCCGCCGCGGAACACATAGCGCTCTTCACGTACCGGCTCGTCGAAGCTGAAAAACTCCGCCAGGCTCATGGGAATGCCTTCGAGGAGCTTTTTCAAGGAGCTGACCGAAGGGCTCACGCGGTTCTGTTCGATCTGCGAGATCGTCGAGTTGGTCAGCCCGCTACGGCGGGCCAATTCCCGTTGGGAGAGGTTGTTGCGTTCCCGCACCAGTTTGAGTCGCGTCCCCGTGTCCATAGCCGCCTTGTAATCAGAGGTGTTTAAAATAACGAGCGATGCGCATTAAAACATACTCTGCCGCGTTGCGCGCTGTGCTTCTCAACGCCTTTGTTCACGCGGGATTGGCCACAGCCCGACCAGCAACAACAGCGTTGCCACGGCCAGGAATGGCAAGCGCGGGTCCACGGCATAGACCAAGGTCCCGGCCAGCGGGCCGATGACCGCGCCCATACCCTGGGCTGCACCTATGGAGCCGGCCGTGGCGCCTTGCTCGCCGGCCTGCATGGCATTGGCGGCCAGGGCCGAAAACGTCGGGAATACAAAACCCATGCCCGCCGCCGCCACAAAGTAGCAGGCCCACAGCCAAGGGGCGGTGGTCGCCAGCGCGCCGCTGGCAAAGCCCAGCGCCGAAACCGTGGCACCGACCCGGATCATCTTCAGCGGTGGCCACTGCAGCTGGCGCAGCAGGACCTGGGCCAGCATCAGCGCCACACCCACGGTGGTGAGGGCAATGCCGGCAGCCTGGGCGGCCTGGGCTGGCCCCAGGTGCAGGCGGTCAAGGGCGAAGAAGCCGACGGTGATCTGCGACACGGTCACACTCAGCATGGCGCTGAACGCCACCAGCAACGGCCGGCGCAGGCGGGGGTCGTTGAGCCTGACCGGGGTGGGCGCGTGGCTGTGTGCAAGCGCCTGTGGCTTCAGGGCCAACAGCAGCACCACGAAGGCACTGGCAGGGAGCAGCGACATGACCAGAAAGGGCAGGCTCAGGCTATGCCGCGCCAGCAGCGCTGCCAGGGCTGGGCCGACCACCAGGCCCACGGCGTTGGCCGCCCCCAGCGAAGCCATGGCCCGTGCCCGCTGCTGCGGCCCGACATGGTCGGCGATCAGGGCGTTGCAGCCGACCGGAATGGCGGCATAGAAGGCACCGATGCAACCGCGGGCGACCATCAGGCCGATGAAGGCCATTGTTGCACCTGGCATCCAGCGCAGTGCACCTTCGACAAACAGGCACAACAGCCAGTAGGCCAGGGTGAAACCCGCGCTACCCAGCAGCAATACGCGCCGACGGCCAAGGCGGTCAGCTGCGCGGCCCCAAGGGCGGGCCAGCAATACCCAGACCACGCCGGCCACGGTAATGGCGGCGCCGGCTTGCCAGGTGGCCATGCCCAACTGGCGGGCGATCGGGCCGATCAAGGCGACGAAGGCCATCATCGACATCGTACAGGCCATGTTGGCCAGCAGCAGCGGGCGTAGATCGAGGGTGCTGGCTGGGCTGAGCGTTGCAGGATCCTTTGCGAGGGTCATGGGGTTTCCAGGGCAGTAGGGCCGGTGACAGCCGGTCATTGATGGAGGTCGACCGCCCTGGGCTGCCTCAGGTCATTGATTGCCGCGCAGGGGGCCAGGCCACATGCTACGCAACACGCCGTCGCGGCGCACCCAGGCATGCATCAGCGCCGCACCGACATGCACCAATACGGTGGCGAACAGCAAGTAGCCTGCCCAACCATGGGCCTGGCGCAGCACGGCATACAGCTGCAGGTTGTGCGGCGCGATCGCGGGCAGGCCCAGTGGGCGCGGGTAGTCGCCGGCGGACAGCATGGCCCAGCCCAGCAGCGGCATCGCCAGCATCAGGCCATAAAGCGCCAGGTGCGATGCGCGGGCAGCCCAGCGCTGCACGGTTGGCAGGTCTGCAGGCAGCGGCGGATGGGGTACGGCCAGGCGCACGCCAATACGCAGCACGACCAGCACCAGCAACGCCAGGCCGGTGGCCTTGTGCAGGCTGATCAGTACAGGGTGGCGCAACGACAGGTCGGCAACCATGGTCACGCCGATGAACAGCATGGCCAGGATCAGCACGGCCATCAACCAATGCAGCGCGCGGGCAAGGGGGTGGAAGGCTTCGGGCTTCATGGGCGGGCTCCGGTGCCGAGCGATTCACGGCTGCGGCGGTTGAAAGATTCCGAATAGGCGGCGGAACGGGCGGCGAGGATCGGGTCGTTGGAGGCTTCGATACCTTGCGGCAGGATCAGGGGGTCGAAGTTGATGTCGCGGCAGGCCCCTTGTTCGGGCCCATCGACCTGCTCCAGCACCAGGGTGCCGGCGTCCACGCTGCGCCGCTCGGCAGGCCAGGGGCGGGCCGGGTCATCCACCGCATCGCCCGGTTCCGCCAGCACCAGGCGCAGGGTCCAGCGCAACGGGCCTTGGGCCAGGCGCTGCTGCAAGTCGTGCTGGAGGAACAACTTGTCGTCGACCTGCCCAGGCAGCGCGGCGAACGGCGCCTGTGGCTCCAGCTGCCAGCGTACCGGGTGGGCCGCGCCGGCTGTGTCGATCAGGCGGAAGGCATTGATGCTGTGGTACTGCGTGCTGGCGAAGCTGTCACTGGGTTTGTAACTGGCCGCCCATTGACGAAACGCTGCGCTTTCCGGGTGTGCGGCGAAGAACGCCTGCAGCTTGGCCGGGTCGGGTTTGCCGGTGGCCTTGACCGGTGCGCTGGCCAGCACCTGTTCGTAGAACCCTTGGGGGTTGCTGACGGCAAGCACCGGCGGGTTGTTCATGCCGGTGCGCCAGACCTGGCCGTCATCGGTGGTCAACTCAATTGCCAGGCTGCGGACCGGTATGCTGGTGTCCGGGGCGAACGGGTTGGCCCCGCCGATGGCGAAACGGCCAATGACCGGCACCCGTGGCTGGCTGAATGCGCGTGCCGTGGACAGGCTGGCTGCCTGGCCGCTGGGCTGGAAGTAACCACTGACGCAAAGCCCCTTGGCGTGGTTCTTGCGGTAGCCGGGGTAGTGCCCGGCTTGGGCTTCGAAGGTGTCGATGATGCGTTGCGGGGTCAACTGCGGTTGGCCCAGCCAGCCAGCGGCATACGCGAAGCCGGCACCTGCGGCCAGCATCACGGCGCCGATGGCGGCCAGGCGCAGGGCCTTGGCCGGGCCGTGCAAAGGTGAGTTCATGGTGTGCGTCCGGTTCAGTGAAGGTGCGAGTACGACGGGGTAGCGCGCTATTTATTCCCACGGGGGAATAAAATAGGCCTGCACGCGTCTGCCCCTTACACTGACTGCCCCATAGGCCGGACCTGACCATGCACGACCTGGACAACCAGCAGTGGCGCGAACTGCTCGCCCGCTTGCGCCGCTTTGCCGTATGGCTGACCCGTGAACCGGGCAGCGCCGACGACCTGGTGCAGGCTACCGTCGAGCGCGCGCTGAGCCGACGAGACCAGCAACGCGACGCGCAGGCGCTGCGTGCCTGGCTGTTCACCATCCTTTATCGCTTGTACCTGGACGGTAAACGCCGCGAGCGCCTGCATGCGCGCTGGCTGTCCTGGTTCGGCCGTGCCGAGCGCGATGACGAACCCGTTGGTGACAACCTTGAAGCGATCATCCTGGCCCAGGCCGACTTGCAAGCGTTTTCCCGGCTGAGTGCCGAGCAGCGTGCCTTGCTGCTGCTGGTCAGCGTCGAGGGCCTGAGCTACAAGGAGGCCGCCCAGGCCTTGGGCATTCCTATCGGCACGGTAATGTCGCGCCTTTCGCGGGCGCGCAATGCCTTGCGTGAACTGACCGAAGGCTCACCCCAGCCACCGGCCTTGCGGAGATTGAAATGACGCGCCTTATCCCCACCGAAGATGAACTGCACGCTTACGTCGACGAGCGCCTGGAGCCGGCGCGGCGCGCCGAGGTGCAAGCCTGGCTGGCGGCCAACCCGCAGGCGGCGGCACGTGTGGAAGGCTGGCGCACCGATGCCCGGCGGCTGCGCACGGCGCTGGCCGGGCTTGGCGAGCCAGCCGGTGCCCCCGCGCTTGAGCTGGGCCAGCTGCGGCGGCAACTGCGCCAACGCCGGCAGCGGCGCTGGGCGGCGGCAGCGGCCATGGTGCTGGC